>JACCVJ010000135.1 GCA_013698215.1 Tatlockia sp.
TACTTTTGACCCTGGTTAATACATTTATACTAATGTTTTTTGATAACCCAGCGATCGCAGAGGACGCTGAACTAGCATCTATGCCATAAGCAACTTAATTTTTCTTAACAATGCCTTCACTAGGCTAGCTACCTTGAGTCCTACCTAACTTCTGTCGAAAGACACGACTTATGTTAACTAATCAAGTATTCAGTAATACAACTTTTAAAAGTTAGGTATACCACCGATAGCAAAGTTAGAGAGTTAGATTTACTTTCGGGTCATGTAATAAAGAATACAAATATATTCAAAATTGAAATTACTTACTTATGCCCTGTACCTATCAAAGGGAATATATTTTAAAATTGAATAAAGGCAAGCTTTTCAGCCTTAAAGGAATCAAAAGAATTGACATAGCAATCGAAAAATTATTCATTGAGATACCTGTGGGTATCCCCTACATTTGATACTTGAAGCACCTCGTTAGGTTTTCATATATCGTAAAAATTCTTGGGTTGAAATTGGTGATATTTATTTTCCTGTTTTGCTTTAGCAGAACTACCAACCAGTTTTAACTTCAAACCGAGTATTTGATATCACTTATTGTCGATTCTAGTAAATACTACTAGCTTCTGCGCTAAATCCGGCAGCAAATTTTATGAGTAATTAAAAGCAATGACTGAAAACTCTACTCGTGCAACACTAATAGAACTTGAATCTTACCAAAGATCTCAACCCGTTGAATCCATTGAGTCGCTACAATCCGACGCCACCTATGCTTATATCCAACCTACCGAAGCAAGGGAATTAGCACAACCTGACGCAAATATTACTGTCGCTGCGGCGGTAGTTACGATGTTGGAACAACTGGGGATAGAGTGTGCCTTTGGGGTTGCTGGGGGAGCAATGGCAACGCTTTGGGGTTCTTTGTCAAACAGCCTGATGAAAGTATTAAACTTTCGCCATGAAGGAGGTGCAGCCTTTGCAGCCGTTGAAGCGTACTTTGCAACTAATCGTCCGACAATAATTTTTACTACCGCCGGGCCAGGCATTACAAACGCAATCACCGGACTATTTGCGGCGCGTGGAGAGGGAGCTAAGGTAATATTTTTATCGGCTTGCACTTCCGCACCTCAACGGGGGAAATGGGCGATTCAAGAAACTACAGCCTACACATTGCCTAGTGAAGGAATATTTACATCGGGAGCGTTGTTTAACTACGCAACTACCGTAGAGTGTGCGGCGCAATTACCGCAAATTTTTAAGAGAATTGCTTTAGGGTTGGCGCAACCGGGAGGCTTTGTCGCCCATTTGAGCATACCTACGGCTGTGCAAACAAGCTTAGTTGAGCAGGAGTTGCCAAGATTAGATTTAGAAAGCGATCGCGCTATTCCTAGCAAAGAAACAGTTGCTAAATGTGTCAGCAAGCTAACTGAGGGAAACTTTGCAATTTGGGTAGGTTTTGGAGCCAGGGGAGCAGCCGAGGAAATCCGCACTCTTGCTGAAAGAACCGGAGCCGCCGTGATGTGTTCGCCGCGTGCGAAAGGGATTTTTCCTGAAGATCATCCGCAATTTATCGGAGTGACAGGCTTAGGCGGGCATTCGTCGGTAATGACTTATATGCAAACCCAAATGCCTTTAAGGATATTGGTACTAGGGACGCGCTTAGGGGAACCAACTTCATTTTGGAGTCAATCAATGGTTCCTAGAGGTGGGTTTATCCATGTAGACATCGATCCCCAAGTTCCAGGGGTAGCTTATCCTCACGCGGAAACTTTGCCTGTACAGTCAGACATTGAGGTATTTGTCCAAGAGTTATTAACGCAAATGCCCCAGGTAGAGCAAACTAATACCTTACCGCACCCAGAAATTGAAGCGATTTCACCGGGTACAGATAACTTAGTCCGTCCTGAAGTGCTGATGTCAGCCATCCAAAAAGTCATAGTTGAAGGCACTGATGCTGTAGTTATGGCAGAGTCGGGCAACTCTTTTACTTGGTCAACTAACCTGTTGCGATTTAATCAAGCAGGGCGTTACCGGGTGAGTACGGGAGTAGGGGCGATGGGTCATGCGGTAACGGGAGTCGTAGGGGCAGCGATCGCGCGCCAGGGGATTGCGGTGGCGATTGTCGGCGATGGAGCAATGCTGATGAATAACGAAATTAGCACCGCCGTTAAGTATCAAGTTCCGGCAATTTGGATTGTGCTAAATGACGCTCGATACAATATGTGCTTTCAAGGAATGAAACTACTAGGACTTACAGGAGCAGATGCGTTAATTCCGGAAACAGATTTTGTTACCGTAGCGCGGGGTATGGGCGCTGATGGAGTGCGCGTTACAACCGAAAGCGATTTAACTGCGGCGCTAGAAAAAGCGATCGCTCATAACGGCCCATTTGTAATTGATGTCCTGATCGATCCTAGTCGCCCCGCACCTTCTAAAGGACGCAATCAAGGACTAGCCGCCCAAGGAGTCAAAGCGACCAATACACCCAAACAAGTTTCCTTTCCCTTGGTTTAACTGCTTTTAACAGGAGAGCTACGTGAAAATTTTTGAAACTATCGAAGAAATGGGTCACGAGCAAGTGCTTTTTTGCCACGGACAAAACCCAAAAATCAAAGCAATTATTGCAATTCACGATACAGGTTTGGGCCCTGCCATGGGAGCAACTCGAATGCTCCCTTACGTGAATGAAGCTGCCGCCCTCAAAGACGTTTTGCGTCTCAGTCGTGGGATGACCTACAAAGCTGCTTGCGCCAATATTCCTGTAGGCGGCGGTAAAGCGGTAATTATTGCCAATCCCGAAGAAAAATCTGACGAGCTATTTGAGGCTTACGGACGGTTTATTGAAAGCTTAAACGGGCGGTTTATTACCGGACAAGATGTAAACATTACCCCCCAAGATGTCTGTACAATTCGCCGTCAAACTAGCTATGTAGTTGGTACTTCCGAAAAGTCTGGAGGTCCTGCGCCAATTACGGCTAGAGGTGTACTCTTAGGCATCAAAGCCGCCGTCAATTTTCGCCTACAAGATCAAGGACTGGAGGGTTTAAAAGTTGCCGTCCAGGGCTTGGGAAATGTGGGAGGTAATTTATGTAAGTACCTGCACGAGCATGGGGTTGACTTATACGTTACCGATGTTAGCAGCGAAAAAGCCGAGCAAGTCGCTTCGTTGTACGGAGCTAAAGTTGTCGCCCCCGATGAAATTTATGGCTTAGATGTTGACGTGTTTGCCCCTTGTGCTTTGGGGGGAATTTTAAACAGCGACACTATCCCACTAATTAAAGCTCCTATTGTAGCTGGGGCAGCAAATAATCAGCTAGAAAACGAGCAACTGCACAGCCAAGCATTGAAATCGAAGGGGATTTTATATTGCCCGGATTATGTGATTAATGGCGGCGGACTTATTAACGTTTACAACGAAATGATTGGTTATGACGAAACCAAAGCATTTCAACAACTAAACAACATTTACGACACACTTTTAGAGATTTTTGCGATCGCCCAAAGTGCAGAAATTACTACCTATGAAGCTTCTCGGCATTTAGCCCAAGAGCGGATTAATAAAGCTAAAAGTCTGAAAACAAAGGAGTAATCAGTGGAAAAAAATACCTTCGCTACATCGGCTTTTATTGCCACTTCCCCCGAAACCGCCTTTGACTATCTCTGCAAGTTGCAGAATTTAGACGAATGGACGTTGTTTAGCCGGATGATCGAACAAATTGATGATGACACTTGGCTAGGTACAGCTTCCGGGTATCAAAACAATTTGTACTATCACATTAAAAAACTCCAACACCCGCTTTTTTACGGCATTGAGTGGCATTGTGGCGTTGAGTACAACCAGTACTTTCAAATTTACCCCGTATTGCTTTTTCCTCCCGACTATATAGAACCGGGAACAGACGAGCAGGGAGTTTACTTTCACTGGTTGAGCTTTATCGATCCAATTCGTCGTCCGCCGATGATTATGGAGGGAATTCATACAGTACATAGTTCTGAATGCCGATCTTTGAAAGGTAATTTGGAGCGCAAAGCCGGACTTACCCAAGCAGCCAAAGGGCGCTACTACATAGATGTAGACACCATGTACATCGATGCACCAGTAGAAATGGGTGCGGAGTATTTACAAGATGTCCGCAATCTAGATGAGTGGGCGCACTTATTGCATCCCAGTGGCGAAATTACTCCCGAATCTGGTGAATTTATTGATGAGTACGGGCAAAAAGTACAAGTCAAGTTTCGCCTTAACAATTTGAGTAAGTATTACCTGCTTGAACAGGAATATTTTTATCCTGACTACAACTATTACCAACGTTCCCCAGCAGTTTTGATTCCTTGCTCTTACGCTTTCAACGATCCAGCCGCATCGGGATTTATCCAACACCGGATTAGCTTCTGGAAAGTAGGCGAAACTCTGCCTCATGGCAAGCTACAAATTGAAGACTACGGCGCTGAGAGTATGAATATCAAACGTACTCTAGAAGCCAAAGCTGGGAATACCGAAACCTTTGCGCGGGGAATGAGCTATATTCCTCGTTCTTTGGTGGGTGCGAAGTAGCGTGATGAAACTGAAGCTGCTGATTATAGCTA
>JACCVJ010000162.1 GCA_013698215.1 Tatlockia sp.
CGGACATCTTCAATATAAGGTGCTTTTAAAAAAGTATTGATTCCCGCATAATGAGGTAATTCACCACGAGAAAAAGTAGGAATAGAGCGATCGCCTATACTTTCTGCTCCTTCTAAACCAAATTCTAAGCCCTTAGATACTTCTTGTTGCCAACCAGTTAAAGGTAATTGTCTTTCGCTTTCTAAAGCCCTTTCCGCCTCGCTAGGGGGTTGCTGAGGATGAGATTCTAAACTTTCTTCCAATGGGCGATCGCGCTCGGTCATTTTAATTGATCCCTGGTATAAAACTGCATTCTGGCAACAAAAAACCCAGGAGTCAACAGCAGTTACATAACTGTGATTGATTCTCCCGGGCTTTTATCCCTCCGTGTAACTAATATTCTTGTGAATGTTAGTCGCTTCTCTCGGACCTGGCGCTTAAATTTCCTGATGCAACGGAAAATTTAAACCGGAACCCTAGAAGCCAATTAAGTTTTTTGCTTTGGCTAATAATCTAAACTATTAATAGTCAGCGCTAATTGACAGTGATACCAATATTTTCTCAATGAAAATGTATTTATAAGTACAAAATGGCAACTATTGAATCTAAAAGTAATAATTCCATAACCTATTCCCCGAAAACGATCGCTAGAGCCAAGCAAAGTTTATTTTGTTCGCCTTTTAAAGAGCATCTGTTAACAAAGATGCGTCACCAAAGCGTACCGATTAATGCGATCGCCTCTGTTGCGGGAGTAGAAAATGGCTATACTCGACGGGCTATATCCGAATTAGCCGCCGACAATGCCCTAGGATGGTTAATTCAAGTCGGTATACTCCGCCGCGAAGTAGATGGACAAGGAATTACTGATAGTTTTCGCCTTACACCCCTAGGTAGTCAGCTAATCGAGCAATATAAAGCTAGTAGCTGGCAACCATCCCTAAGCGATCATTTGTACAATGCGATAAATCAGTGGTTGAGATGGCCGTTTTAAAAATTGGTTGTAGTTAATAGTTAAAACTAAGCAGGAACAGGGAAGAATAAAACAGACGGGGCATTTTTAATTTGGATTTTTCCTGATAACTGCTTATGAAATCCTTAATGGTAGTGGGAACAACCTCCCACGCTGGAAAATCTCTACTAACTACAGCTATATGTCGGATCGCCGCTCGTCGTGGCTGGCGAGTAGCACCTTTTAAGGGGCAAAACATGGCGTTAAATGCCTATGTAACCGCTAGTGGGGGAGAAATTGGCTACGCGCAAGCAGTACAAGCTTGGGCCGCCGGGACGCAGCCAACTATCGAAATGAACCCAATTTTGCTTAAACCCCAAGGTGATATGACATCTCAAGTCATTCTTAAAGGCAAAGCAGTAGGTAAGGTGGGAGCGGCGGATTACTACGAACAGTATTTTGATATAGGCTGGCAAGCAATTCAAGAGTCTTTGCAGCATTTAAGTACAGAATTTGATTTGATTGTGTGTGAAGGTGCGGGGAGTCCAGCAGAAATCAACCTCAAACACCGCGATTTAACTAATATGCGTGTGGCAAAACATCTTAATGCGCCAACGATCTTAGTAGTAGATATCGAGCGCGGTGGGGCTTTTGCTCACGTAGTGGGAACTTTAGCTTTATTAGAACCGGACGAACGCGCTTTAATTCGCGGGATAATTATTAATAAATTCCGAGGAATGCGCTCGATTTTGCAACCAGGGATTGAATGGTTAGAAAAATACACAGGTATTCCTGTAATTGGGGTGATCCCCTGGCTAGAACAGGTATTTCCCGCCGAAGACTCGTTAGATTTATTTGAGCGCAAAACGTCGGCTTTTCAAGGCGATCTGAATATTAGTGTTCTGCGCCTACCACGAATTGCTAATTTTACTGACTTCGATCCACTAGAATCGGAGCCTACGGTGTCTTTAAAATATATTCATCCCAAACAAGACTTAGGACACCCCGATGCGGTAATTATTCCAGGGACTAAAACTACTATTGCTGACTTGCTATTGCTGCAAAAAAGTGGCATGGCTGAGGCAATTCAAAATTATGCCGCTTCTGGAGGTACGGTTTTGGGTATATGTGGTGGCTATCAAATGATGGGCCAGTACTTAACCGATCCCGATCGCCTAGAAAGCGAATACATCAAATGTGATGGCTTAGGATTATTGCCGATTAGAACTATGATTACCGATTACAAAGTTACCAAACAAAGACAAGTAACTTCAAACTTTCCTCAAAGCGGCTTACCTGTAGCTGGCTATGAAATTCATCAAGGGCGATCGCGTTTGATTGAACCTGATGCCATCACAAGTAATTACAACCCCTTGTTTGACGATTCAAGTCTAGGGTTAGTAGATAAAGATCAATTAATTTGGGGTAGTTATTTGCATGGATTGTTTGATAATGGCGCGTGGCGGCGGGCTTGGTTAAATCGTCTTCGGCAGCAACGAGGCTTAAAATCCTTACCTACAGGCATTCCCAACTACCGAGAGCAACGAGAAAGTATGCTTGATACCTTGGCAACTAGCATTGAAGCTCATTTGAATTTAAACGATATTTTGAAGTAAAAATCATGGTTTCTGTACAGTTTTTACCGGACAATATCACTACCCAAGCAGAAGTTGGAGAACTAATATTAGATGTAGCCGAGCGGTGTGGAATAACTATCTCTACAGGCTGCATGATGGGTTCTTGCCATGCTTGCGAGGTAGAAATAGATGACGGTTATACTATTTGTGCTTGTATTACTGCTGTACCGAAGGGGCGATCGCATCTAACAATTAATCTCTATAGCGATCCTACTTGGTAAATATGATAAAACCTGACAATCAAAACTTGTCAGGTTTTAGTTCCGGTGAAAATTATTTATTTGGTTGGGGAGTCATCCGCAAATAAGGCTTGATTTCTTCGTAACCTTTAGGAAACTTTTGTTTTAACACTTCTGGATCTTTAAGTGATGGCACAATTACACAGTCGCCGCCATCTTCCCAATTAGCTGGAGTTGCTACGCTGTAGTTGTCCGTTAGTTGCAAGGAATCAATCACTCGCAAAATTTCGGCAAAGTTGCGCCCGGTACTAGCTGGATAGGTAAGCGTCAAACGCAGTTTTTTCTGAGGATCGATAATAAACACCGATCGCACTGTTAAAGTATTGTTAGCGTTGGGATGGATCATATCGTACAAGTCAGAAACTTGGCGATCGGGATCGGCTAAAATCGGGAAGTTTAGTTTAGTTCCCTGAGTTTCTTCAATATCTCCTACCCAGCCTTGGTGAGATTCAACATTGTCAACGCTTAAAGCTAATGCTTTAACATTACGTTTGTCAAGTTCTGGCTTGAGATAAGCGACTTGTCCAAGTTCTGTCGTACAAACTGGGGTAAAGTCCGCCGGGTGAGAAAACAGCACTATCCAGCTATCGCCAGCCCATTCGTAGAAATCAATATCGCCGTGAGTCGAAGCTTGTTTAAAGTTAGGGACGGTATCGCCTAATCTTAGCGCCATGAACTATTACCTCTTTAAATCCTGTTATTTACTTTAGGATCATGACATAAAAGCCCGGTTTTCCGGTCGGATTGTAGATGATTTGCATAAAATTTTAATACGCAGGGGCAGCCAACGCCGAAATAGTTACGCCTAAAATAGAGCCGATAATCACCTGAAAAGGTGTATGTCCAAGCAATTCTTTGAGTTTGTCTTCGTTAAATTCGTGGTCTTTGCTAAATAATTCGTCAATCATTTGATTGAGAATCCGGGCTTGCTTTCCGGCGGCTTGACGTACTCCGGCGGCATCATACATCACAATAACCGCAAAAATAGTAGCGATCGCAAATTCGGGACTTGCCCACCCGGCAGTTTGTCCGACTCCGGTAGCTAAAGAAGTTACTAGCGCCGAGTGAGCGCTAGGCATTCCGCCGGTAGTGACTAAAACGCGGACATTAAACTTGCGATTTTTAGCTAAGTCAATAATTAGCTTTGATCCTTGAGCAATCAGACAAGTTATGACAGCAATGTATAGTACGCTGTTATTTAAAATGTCGCCAAAGTCCTGCATGGTGTTTTAAAAAAGATGGATTTTTTAGGTTAATGAGTGCGGCTGGTGATATAGTGAGTGATCGCAATTAATGGGATCGCTTTGTCTCCAAATGGCTCTAATTGAGCTATAGCGGCAGTAATTAGCTGTTGTGCTTGATTTTTTGATTCTTCTATACCCCACAAGCTAGGATAAGTTACTTTCTGTGCTTGTAAATCTTTTCCGGCAGTTTTGCCTAATTGTTCTTGCGTCGCCGTGATATCCAAAACGTCATCAATAATTTGAAATGCCAAGCCAATATTTTGCGAGAAGTGAGATAGCCTTTGCAAGTCTGACTCTTGCATTCCTGCCAAAATTCCCCCGCAAACAACACTAGATTCTAGCAATACTGCGGTTTTATGGTTGTGGATAAAATTTAAGGTTTCCAAAGAGACATCAGCTTTTCCCTCCGATTCTAAATCGACTACCTGACCGCCTACTAGCCCCGCCGCACCTACCGCCCTTCCTAGCTTTGCTACTACCTGCAAAACTCTTTCTGCTGGGACGTTAAGAGTATTAACGGCAACAAATTCAAAAGCATAAGCTAGTAACCCATCACCTGCCAAAATCGCAATATCTTCGCCATAAACTTTATGATTAGTCAATTTCCCCCGGCGATAGTCGTCATTATCCATCGCTGGTAAGTCATCGTGAATCAATGACATGGTATGAATCATCTCTAAAGCACACGCAGTAGGCATCGCCATGTCTACCGTACCTCCAGCCATTTCGCAAGTAGCAAGGCAAAGAATCGGACGCAACCGCTTTCCACCCGCCAGCAAAGAGTAGCGCATTGCCTCGTATATCTTTTCTGGGTAGACAACACAAATTCCCTGGTCTAAAGCTTCTTCTACAAGGCTTTGATACTCTTGCAAATAAGCTGATAAATTAAACTGGGCTTTTTGTGAAGTCATTTGCAGATTATCCATTGCTACCATCGGTTGATTCCTCAAGCTGCTGTTATATCCGTAATAATTCTACGGGGATTTGGGGAACATAATTTAGGAAATTTTATGGTATTGGCAATAGCTAAGTACAGTATTTTGCAGCAATATCGCTCTAGTCATTGGGCCAATACCGCCGGGGACTGGGGTAAGGTAGGAAGCGACTTGTTGCACTGAGGCAAAATCTACATCTCCAACTAAACGACTTTTGCCTGTAGTCACATCTGTAATACTATTAATCCCCACATCGACCACCACCGCCCCCGGCTTCACCATTGAGGAAGTAATTAATCCTGCGCACCCTACGGCGGGGATAAGGATATCAGCTTGCTTAGTAATAGATTCTAGGTCATGGGACTTAGAATGAGCCACTGTGACAGTAGCATCGGCTTCTAATAGCATCAATGCTAAAGGTTTACCCACTAAAATACTTCTACCGACAACAACGGCTTTTTTGCCCTTCAGTTCAATATTGTATTCCTGCAACAAGCGCATAACTCCCGCAGGTGTACAACTACGTAAACCGGGTTCCCCTCTTAGCAATCGTCCTAAATTAAGCGGATGCAATCCATCGACATCTTTGTTAGGCTCTATTTGGTGTAGCAGTGCAACCGCATCTAAGGGTTCTGGTAAAGGTAACTGTACCAAAATTCCGTCTACTCGTTCATCTTGATTGAGCGCCTGAATTACTCTTTCTAATTCATCTTGGCTAGTATTGGCGGAGAAATGCTGACCGAAGGATGTAATTCCTACTTCTACACAGTCTCGCTCTTTATTTCGCACGTAGGCAGCGCTGGCAGGGTTGTCGCCGACCATAATCACAGCTAAACCAGGACTACGCCCTACTTGCGGTGTCAAAGCTTTAATTTGGTCTAAAAGCTTCGTTTGCAGTTTTTGAGCTAAAGCCTTACCGTCTAGTAATTTAGCTGTTGTATTCATTTTAAGATTGCACCTGAATTTTTAGATAATACTATTTAATCAATTAACATTTTTTTAACTGCTGCAAAGCTATTTTTACTTGATATTAAAATACATTTATCTATATTTTGGGTGTTGACAATAAAAGTTTAACGTTGTAACTCTACTTAACTTAATATATTTTTTTATGAAAATTCAACCCATTAGAATGTTTTATCTACTTACTTTTAATCTTTTTATAGTCGGCGGCTTAATGAGTTGTAGTAGTTTAGGAAAATCTAGCTTTAACGGCATCAATTTTAGAAATGTAACTGATATTAGCAATATCAAATCTCCCAACAATCAAGGAACAGTATATCTGCAAGGAAAAGTAATTAATATTGTGCCACTATCAGAACCTTGGCAAGCTTATCAAATGCAAGACTCTAGCGGGACAATTTGGGCGATAACCAGTCAAAAAGGTTTGAAAATCACAGATAAGTTATTGATTAAAGGTAATCTTCGTTACCAAAGCATTCCGGTA
>JACCVJ010000164.1 GCA_013698215.1 Tatlockia sp.
CAAAGAGTAGCTATAAGTTACACCCTAGCGGCAATTGTGGGCATTGGCTTGGGTATATTAGTCGGCACAAATAAAATGATGTCTAAGGCTTTAGATCCAATATTTCAATTATTGCGAACTGTACCACCTTTAGCCTGGGTTCCGATTGCTTTAGCCGCCTTGCGCCAAAACGAACCCGCCGCTTTATTCGTAATTTTTATTACAGCAATTTGGCCCATCTTAATTAATACAGCAGTGGGAGTAAAGCAAATTCCTGAAGATTATAACAACGTTGCTAAAGTTCTCCAACTTAATCGCAAAGAGTATTTTTTTAATATCTTGATTCCGGCGGCGCTACCCTACATTTTTACAGGCTTGAGAATTGCGATTGGATTAGCTTGGTTGGCAATTATCGCCGCAGAGATTGTGATGTCCGGGATTGTGGGCATTGGCTTTTTTATCTGGGAAGCCTACCAAAATAACAACGTTAGTGAAGTGATATTAGCCTTAATCTACATTGGCGTTGTTGGTTTCTTGCTAGACAAAGGTATGTCTTGGATCGAAAACCGGATTTTGCCCGCCCAAACCAAGTAAATACAAAAAAAATTGTCCTCTAACTCCCCAATAACCTATGTCTGTTTTTGTTGCTGTCGATCAAATTGATAAAGTTTTTCCATTAACTGGCGGTGGTAGCTACATTGCCCTCAAAGGAATCAATCTTCAGATTAAAAAAGGTGAATTTGTCTCGCTTATCGGTCACTCTGGTTGTGGTAAATCTACTCTGTTGAATATGGTAGCAGGTCTAGATTTACCTACTGAAGGCGTAGTAACCCTAGAAGGAAAAAAAATTACTCAGCCTGGGCCTGACCGAATGGTGGTATTTCAGAACTATTCCCTGTTACCTTGGCGGACAGTACGAGAAAATATTGCCCTGGCTGTGAATTCAGTAATGGCGGATATGTCTGATCGCGATCGCCAAAGCATTATCGAGCAACATATAGATATGGTGGGGTTGCGCCAAGCCGCCGACAAGCAACCAGGGCAGTTATCGGGGGGAATGAAACAACGAGTTGCGATCGCCCGTGCTTTAGCTATTCGCCCTAAACTCCTGCTTTTAGATGAACCATTTGGGGCCTTGGATGCCTTAACGCGGGGTAATTTGCAAGAGCAATTGATGAAAATCTGCGAAGAAAACCAAGTTACCGCCATCATGGTTACTCACGATGTTGATGAAGCGGTGCTTTTGTCTGACCGGATTGTAATGCTGACCAATGGGCCCGAATCAAAAATCGGTCAAATTTTAGAAGTAGATATTCCCCGCCCTCGCAAGCGAATGGAAGTAGTAGAACATCCCAGCTATTACAGCTTGCGAAGTGAAATGATTTACTTTCTCAATCAGCAAAAGCGGATTAAAAAAATTCGGGCAAGAAAGACTGGTGCGATCGCCCGTCATGGTTTAGAAAAAGTTAATTTAGAACTTGGTTTTTTACCCTTAACCGCCTGTGCGCCCCTTGCTATAGCCAAAGAAAAAGGCTTTTTTGCCAAGCATGGCTTAGATGAAGTAACTTTAGTCCGCGAATCGAACTGGCGAGGAATTACCGACGGCATAGTTGGCGGTTATTTAGATGCAGCGCAAATGCCTTCCGGGATGCCTCTATGGTTAACTTTGGGCGGTCATGAAGACAAACCCGTCCCCATCGTTACGTCCTTAACTATGACCCGTAACGGCAACGCTATCACCCTAGCAAAGCGCTTTTACGACCAAGGGGTTTACAGCTTGTCAGACTTTAAGGAAATGTTACACAACACTCCCCAAGGTCAACATCGTATGGGTATGGTGCATCCTTCTTCAATGCACAATCTCCTATTGCGTTACTGGCTGGCAGCCGGAGGCATCGATCCAGACCGAGATGTCAAGCTAACAACCATTCCTCCGGCGCAGATGGTAGCCGACTTGCAAGCTGGAAGTATTGACGGTTATTGTGTTGGGGAACCTTGGAACCTCCGAGCCGCCGATGAAAACATTGGCTTTACGATCGCAACGGATTTAGAAATTTGGCTAGGACATCCTGGAAAAGTTCTCGGTGTGCGCGAAGATTGGGCTGCGGCTTATCCTAATACCCATATTGCCTTAGTTAAAGCTCTTTTAGAAGCCTGTCATTACTGTTCTAAGCCAGAACATGGTCAAGAAATCCGCACGATTTTAGCTGGGCGAGAGTATGTAAGTACGGATATAGCTTATATCCAAATGGGAGAACCAAATACATCTACTACTTGTAGCTTGGATCATCCGATGCGAGATTATGCCCACCATCAGTTTTATGGAGACTCAGGGGTCAATCGTCCCAGTCGTACAGAACAACTATGGATTATGACTCAATTAGCGCGTTGGGGTGATACTCCTTTCCCTAGAAACTGGGTAGAAATTCTTGAGCGCATTTGTAAAGTAGGTGTATTTAGCACCGCCGCGCGAGAACTTGGTCTAGGCGATATTACTTACACTCGCAAAGCGATTCAACTATTCGACGGTACGGTATTTAACGCCGACGACCCGATCGCCTATCTCAACAGTCTAGCGATTAAACAAGATTTCTCCATCGCTGAAGTTGTCATCGACTCTCGCCCAACCGTAGCCGCTTAATTACAAATGCGATTTTAAAACCAATACAAAAGACGTTGCATTGCAACGTCTCTACACTAAACCAATGCACAACCGTACTCTTGCTTATATCGATCCCAGCGCCAATACTTCCGCCCCAAAAACCACTCAAAACCAACCTTTTTTGGTAATTGAAGATGTTTCTAAGGTCTATCCCACGCCCAAAGGTACTTACACGGTACTAGAAGGAGTCAATCTCACCGTTAATGAGGGCGAGTTTATCTGCGTTATCGGTCACTCTGGCTGTGGCAAATCAACGCTGCTAAATATGGTTTCGGGCTTTACTACTCCTAGTAGCGGTAGGGTTGAACTTAATTCTGTACCGATTACAAAACCAGGCCCCGATCGCATGGTAGTGTTTCAAAACTACGCTTTGCTACCTTGGAAAACTGCTTTTGAAAATGTTTACATTGCTGTTAATGCCGTGTACCCCAACAAACCAGAAGCAGAGAAAAGAGCGATCGTGCGGGAACATTTGGCAATGGTAGGACTAACAGAAGCCGCCGACAAAAAGCCGCCACAACTCTCTGGGGGAATGAAACAGCGCGTTTCTATTGCCCGTGCTTTGGCGATTCGTCCTCAAGTTTTGATTTTAGATGAGCCTTTTGGGGCATTAGATGCGATTACTAAAGAAGAATTGCAAGAAGAATTACTCAAAATTTGGAACGATCATCGTTGTACGGTGCTGATGATTACTCACGATATTGATGAAGCTTTGTTTCTTGCCGATCGCTTAGTAATGATGACAAATGGCCCGGCGGCTAGTATTGGGGAAGTAATGGAAATTCCTTTTGCTCGTCCGCGCGATCGCACTCGGATCATGGAAGATCCCCAATACTACAAGTTGCGTAACTACGCCCTAGACTTTCTTTATCATCGGTTTGCCCACGATGATACTGAGTAGTTAAAATTCATCAATCTGTAACGCTTCTGCTACTCTTAATTTAGCCGATCGCGATCGCACATTATTTTCTAATTCCTCAGCTTGGGCGGTAATGGGCTTTTTAGTAATTACTTTCAATATGGTTGATTCGCGTAAACTATGCTTGACGATTCGATCTTCTAAGCTATGAAAGCTAATTACAACAATTCTGCCCCCCGGTACAAGGGAAATAGGAGCGCGAATTAAAAAATTCTCTATAGCTGTCAATTCTTCATT
>JACCVJ010000170.1 GCA_013698215.1 Tatlockia sp.
ACAATCTAATAAATTAGTGCAAGCGCCTAAAATCTGGGATATGGCGCGATCGCTCGATTCGTCTTTTACCTGTGCTAATTTGTTCTGGTGGTACAATATGTACTCCTCAGTAGATTACGCTGTTACGCCGCGCCCCCTGTACCCCGCCGATGGGCGAAAAATTCCTGATATTTATACCCAACCTGCGGATATGCGATCGCATATTACTAATGATTTAGGTCAATTTCCCTTATTCAACTTCTGGGGACCCAATACAAACATCGATTCTAGTCAGTGGATTGCAGATAGTGCTAAGTGGACAGAAGAACGTTACAATCCGACGCTAACCTTAGTTTATTTACCTCACTTAGATTACGGATTGCAACGTCTTGGCACTAAAAACAGCCTTATTCACAAAGATTTGCAAGAAATTGACGCTATTTGTGGCGATTTGATTGCTTACTATGAAGCTCGAAATGCTCAAGTTATTGTTTTATCAGAGTACGGTATAACTGATGTTTCGCGCCCAGTCCACTTAAATCGCGTGTTACGAGAACAGGGTTTATTAACAGTACGGGAAGAATTAGGGCGCGAATTGCTCGATCCTGGTGCAAGCAAGGCTTTTGCGGTTGCAGATCATCAAGTTGCTCATATATATGTAAGCGATCGCACTTATCTACCCAAAGTCCGCGATATTTTAGAATCAACCCCCGGTGTGGCGCAGGTATTAGAAGATGAAAAAACAGCTTATCATCTCAATCATTCCCGTTCTGGAGAATTGGTAGCGATCGCCGAGCCAGATAGTTGGTTTACTTACTATTATTGGTTAGATGACGCTTGCGCTCCTGATTTTGCCTCTACTGTCGATATTCACCGCAAACCGGGCTACGATCCGGTGGAACTATTTATCGACCCCCAAATCAAAGTTCCTCAACTTAAAGTTGGTTTAAAACTATTACAGAAAAAGTTAGGATTTCGATACTTAATGGATGTTATCCCCATGGATGCTAATTTAGTACGTGGTTCTCATGGTGCTATTAATATTTCGTCTCAAGATCAGCCAATATTTATTACTCAAAAATCTAATGTACTAGATGTAGATACTATTGCTGCAACTGACGTTTGTAAATTGCTGATCCAACATCTTGTGAATAAATAAATAATTGCGATCGCATCTTATCTAAAGTATCTCTTAAGTAAGATGTAAAAAATAAATTTGTATCCATTTATCAATAAAGTTATAAATAAAAATAGTAAACTTTAAAATATCAAAATTATTGATAATTCAATCAAAAGAAAATTCATTGTAAACACTTATTAAGAAGAATTATTCTAGCAAAGAGAAACAGCATTTTATAGATGCTCTACTTCAAAAAGATGGCGAGACAAATTAGTTGCCGTTATAAAGTTTTAGTGGCGAACAAAATGTTTATGTATGCGTTTATTTTGTCAGCTTTCTTTGTAAAAGAGTAATTGCCAACACATTTAAGCAGTAAAACTGTGAGAAAATTTCCATGATGTTTGACTCCCACTGCTATACGACCAAAAGCGGCATTATTGTATCTCGCACTGTTACCGAAGTACCCATTGAAACAGCCTTAGAAGACATTTTATGGAGTCTCAATTCGCAAAGAGGCGGGTTGTTGGGTAGTAGTTATGAATATCCAGGAAGATACAAAAGATGGGCAATGGGATTTGTCAACCCACCATTAGAATTAAGCACGTGCGATCGCAATTTTACAATCAAAGCTTTAAACAAACGCGGTACGATCCTAATTCCCTTTTTAGCCGAACGATTAACCAAAAAATCCCAAATCGAAAGCATAGAAGTAGACGCAACTTGTATTACTGGTTCGATTATTCAAACAGCGCAATTATTTACCGAAGAAGAACGCAGCAAACAACCTTCCGCTTTTAGCATCGTCCGCGAAATTCTCAATGCTTTTTATAGCAACGAAGACGAACACTTGGGGTTATACGGCGCGTTTGGTTACGATTTGGTTTATCAATTTGAATCTGTCCCCAAAACCCAGATTAGACCAGAAGATCAGCGCGACTTAGTTTTGTATTTGCCCGATGAATTGGTTGTAGTTGACTACTACTTGCAAAGTGCTTTTCTATTGCAGTACGAACTTGAAACCCCCCAGGGAAATACAAGGGGGTTGCCAAGAATAGGTGAAGCAATTGATTATAGAGGCGATCGCGCAGAAGTTGAACGAAATGTCGATCACGCCCCTGGAGAATATGCCAACAAAGTTCATAAAGCCTTAGAATACTTCCGTCGGGGCGATTTATTTGAAGTTGTCCCCAGTCAAAACTTTTACTCTGCTTGCGAAGAAGCACCGAGTAAGTTATTTGAAACCTTGCAGCAAATCAATCCTAGTCCTTACGGATTCATCTTTAACTTGGGCGGCGAGTATTTAATCGGCGCATCGCCCGAAATGTTTGTCCGAGTAGAAGGAAAAAGGATTGAAACTTGTCCGATTAGTGGCACAATTAGCCGGGGACAAAATGCGATAGATGATGCCGATCAAATCCTGCTGTTACTTAATTCTGGCAAAGACGCAGCCGAATTAACCATGTGTACAGACGTAGATCGCAACGACAAATCAAGAATTTGCGAACCGGGTTCCGTAAGAGTAATTGGGCGACGACAAATTGAACTATATAGCCACTTAATTCACACAGTAGACCACGTAGAAGGCTTACTAAGACCTCAATTCGATGCTTTAGATGCTTTTTTGACCCATACTTGGGCTGTAACCGTTACGGGCGCACCAAAACGGGCAGCAATGCACTTTTTAGAACAGCACGAACATAGTGTAAGGCGTTGGTATGGTGGGGCGGTAGGTTGTTTGACCTTCAACGGCGACTTGAATACAGGTTTAATTTTACGGACTATTAGACTAAAAGACTCTATCGCTGAAGTTCGCGCTGGCGCTACAGTGCTTTATGACTCCATCGCCGAAGCAGAGGAACAAGAAACCAGAACTAAAGCCGCCGCCCTATTTGAGACAATTAGCCGCGCTAAAATTACCGCAAATAATAACCTTTTTAACAAGGTAAAAAGTAACGATTATGCAGGTATTGCTGAAGTAAAAAGCAGCAAAGTAAAAGTTTTACTCATCGACTACGAAGACTCTTTTGTTCACACTTTGGCTAATTACATTCGTCAAACTGGCGCAACGGTAACTACCTTACGTCATGGCTTTGCTGAGTCAGTTTTGGACGAAGAAGATCCAGACTTAGTTGTATTATCTCCTGGCCCTGGTAGACCTCACGATTTTGGCGTACCAAATACAGTCCAAGCTTGCATTCGTCGTCAACTGCCAATTTTTGGGGTTTGTCTAGGTTTGCAAGGTATTGTGGAAGCTTTCGGCGGGGAACTGGGAGTTTTAGATTATCCTCAGCATGGAAAATCATCGCGGATTTTTGTTACCGATCAAAACTCTGGGACTTTTCAAGGTTTACCAGAATCTTTTGAAGTGGGTAGATACCATTCTTTATTTGCTTTACCGCAAAAACTCCCCCCAGAACTAAAAGTAACAGCAATTTCTGATGATGATGTAATTATGGGTATCGAACATCAAACTTTACCCATTGCGGCGGTGCAGTTTCACCCAGAATCAATTATGAGTTTGGCGGGAGAAGTTGGTTTAGCAATTATTGCCAACGTGGTTTGTACTTTTGCCAAAAACCGCTCCCAGCAAAGCCAAACACTAAATGGCGTAGTATTTTCCAATTCGTAAAACAGGAGTTATTAAGTGACGGCTACGCAGATAAATCCCCAGGCTATTCTCGCTCAAATTGTTCAGCACAAAGATCAAGAAATAGCCCAAATGCGCCAGCAGTTACGGCTAGGAGATTTGCAAAGTCAGTTAAAATCTGCGCCGATGGTGCGAGACTTTGTTGGCGCTTTGCAAAATAGTCCGCACTACCCTAGCTTAATTGCGGAAGTTAAAAAAGCATCTCCTAGCAAGGGGATAATTTGCCACAACTTCAACCCGGTAGAAATTGCCACTGCTTATGTTCGTGGTGGCGCAGCTTGTTTATCTGTGCTTACTGACAGCAAATTTTTTCAAGGTAGCTTTGAAAATCTGCAAAACATTCGTCCCACTGTAGAAGTACCGTTATTGTGCAAAGAATTTGTTATCGATCCCTACCAAATTTACAAAGCACGGGTAATGGGGGCGGATGCGGTGCTATTGATTGCAGCTATTTTATCCGACCAAAACCTGCAAGATTTTTTGTACTTAATTCACTCGTTGGGAATGAACGCTTTAGTAGAAGTGCATACTTTAGCTGAACTTGATCGCGTTTTAAAACTTCATGACTTACGTTTAGTTGGAATCAACAACCGAAATCTAGAAACTTTTAACGTTGATTTGGCAACTACTAGCCAGCTAATGCAGGAAAGATCCAATCATTTGACAAGTTTGGGGATAACCGTTGTTAGCGAATCTGGTTTGTATTCGCCAACAGATTTATCCTTTGTTGCGGCGACGGGGGTTCGGAGTGTATTAGTAGGCGAATCTTTGGTCAAACAAACCGATGTCGAACAAGCCGTGCTTACTTTATTGGACAATAAAGCAAGCTAACTACTAATTGCCAATTGGAGCTTATTTTTAGGTAAATTATGACAATGAATGCTATTTCTCAACGGCTCAAAGCTTTACGCCAAGCCAAACAATGCGCTTTAATTCCCTTTATTACGGCGGGAGATCCAGATTTAGAAACTACCGCCGCAGCTTTAAAACTACTAGATCGTAACGGTGCAGACTTAATTGAATTAGGCGTTCCCTATTCCGATCCTCTAGCTGATGGCCCGGTAATTCAAGCCGCCGCAACTCGCGCCTTACAAAAAGGGACAAAGTTAGAACAGGTGCTAGAAATAGTTGCCAAAGTCAGCCCCGAAATTCAAGCACCAATTATTTTATTTACTTACTACAACCCGATTTTGAACCAGGGAATCAAACCATTTTTAGAGCAAATCGCTAAAGTTGGGGTTAAAGGCTTAGTAGTCCCAGATTTACCTTTAGAAGAAGCAGACGAATTACTAGAAGCGGCGGCTAGAGTAGGAATTGAACTAATTTTGTTAGTTGCGCCAACGAGTTCGGAGACTAGGATTAAAGCAATTTCTGCTAAGTCGCAAGGCTTTATTTATCTAGTTAGCGTTACGGGTGTAACGGGAATGCGAGCGCAAATTCAAAGCAGGGTTAAAGATTTACTCGTCGAAATGCGCCAAATTACCGATAAACCAATTGGCGTAGGTTTTGGAATTTCTACACCCGAACAAGCCCAGCAAGTTAAGGAATGGGGCGCTGACGCGGTAATTGTCGGTAGCGCCTTTGTCAGGGCGTTGGAAACTGGGACACCCGCCGAAGGACTGCAAGCAGTGGAAAAACTGTGTCAAGAATTAAAAAGTGCGATCGCGCCCAAACAACCAGTAGCATCACTTTAAGTAAAAATATAGAGGATTTATCTAATGGTCAGCATTCAAGAAATCTACGATATCACAGCTTCAGACCCCAAAAGACCCGATGCCCTCGGTAGGTTCGGAAAATTCGGCGGTAAGTACGTTCCCGAAACCCTAATGCCTGCTTTAGAAGAACTAGAAGCAGCTTTTGATAAGTATTGCAACGATTCGGGATTCCAGGAAGAATTGGAAGGATTGCTTAAAGATTATGTTGGTCGTCCTACACCTTTATACTTTGCCGAACGTCTCACCGCCCACTACGCCACAGCAAATAGTAACCCGTTAATTTACCTCAAGCGGGAAGACTTAAACCATACAGGCGCACACAAAATTAATAATGCTTTAGCGCAAGTATTACTAGCCAAGCGCATGGGCAAAAAGCGGATTATCGCCGAAACTGGAGCGGGACAGCACGGAGTCGCTACAGCCACCGTATGCGCTCGGTTTGGTTTTGACTGCGTAATTTACATGGGCGTTCAAGATATGGAACGCCAAAGCCTGAACGTGTTTCGGATGCGACTAATGGGCGCAGAAGTCCGCCCCGTATCTGCGGGAACGGGAACCCTTAAAGATGCAACTTCCGAAGCAATTCGGGACTGGGTAACAAATGTAGAAAATACTCACTATATTTTAGGTTCTGTAGCTGGCCCTCATCCTTACCCGATGATAGTGCGCGACTTTCATGCTGTAATCGGACAAGAAACTCGTTGGCAAGCTGAGGAGAAATGGGGCGGATTGCC
>JACCVJ010000177.1 GCA_013698215.1 Tatlockia sp.
TTCGCTATGTATCGTCATGTACATACATGGTTAATGATCTAAAAACTCAGCTAAGAACTTTTATTGGTTCCAGAGCTATGTTTTAGCTCTAATACAGATTTCATGCTTATTCCTATTTTCTGTTCCAATGATTGTCTCTACCTAAAGACACTAATTGCTGAGCTTTGAAATTGTACAGTTTCTAAGCTATATTGAGATTGTACAACTTTGATTTGAAATTGTACAGTCTCAAATCAGAATTTTTTTAGAATATTGAGCAATTTATGTCAGCATGAATGTGTACTATTTCAGAGGCAACAAATATGTCTGGACGTGGAGGTGCTAGACCCAATAGCGGACCTAAACCGTCTTGGAGGTTAGGAAAAACTAAGGCGATCCGAGTCCCCATAGCTATTGCAGATGCCTTGCAGGCTATTGCTAGGCGAATGGATAGAGAGGAAACCTTAAATGTCGTTGAGCTAGAATTTGGCACTGACGGCCATTCTCTGTCTCCAGATGAAATGGGAAAGTTGTTGAAGCCCTGCAAATTCTCATCGTCTTAACAGAGGATGAGCTAACTGGGAAAGGAGCGTTTGCTGGCAGGAAAGCTGAGGGCGATCGCCGTTCTACTCTTGTACAGCAGATGAAATTTTGGAAAGCACTACTTAAGAAATTGGAGATAGAAAGTGACTAAAAACAGAAAGCGCCCAACTCTTATAAAGGAATCTGGCACTGCCTGCTTATAAAAAAATTGTAACTTCGTAACGGTATAAGAGTCGGTCATAGCTGGAAACTTACCCGACTCCCACCGCCAACAAATAGAACCAAAGGGTTCCACATCTATTATATGGAAATCTGTTTCAGCCAACGAACATTAGTCAAATTATTTTTCCCAGTAGTTGCCAACTTCGGGGAAAACTTGGTCTGGTGTTCTAGTCAGCAATGCCGCTCACAACAACGGTGTCTGCTGAAGGGCTTGATGAGCAAGCCTTGGCGTGAGATAGCAGATGTTCATATGTTAGTGAGCAAGTTTGCCGGGACGGCGCGCTCGATCGTCCCAGCAACTTTGCGTGAGATGCGCCCGCACGAGCGTATTTCCCTCTTGGGAGCTATTGAGGCGGTAGGGAGAAAAGTAAATAAGTTTCGCAGGTGAAGTCTCCGACTCCATAAAACTAGGAGACTCCAAAGTGAATCAAGAAAAATTATCGTTTACTACAACGGGGCAAAGTTGCCCAGACTACATCTATCCCCACCATTGGAAAGAATGGCTTGATAGCGCCGTAGACCCAGACATCATTGCCCTCAATGTCCACAGCATGGAAAGTCAGCGCCCCTACGAATATCTGTGCTACTCGCCATTGCTGCCACGCACAAACACCGGACGACTAGCAACTTGGGTATTGAGGCGTTATACTCATACCGAGCATGGCGGCTGGTGGTGTAATGGACTAGACCCATTGGATAATTGGCAACCGATGCGGTGGGGCTGCTTCAAGCCAGATAGACCAGTCCGCGATGAAAAAGGCAAGCTGGTCAAGTACGAGCATCCGTTTAAGATCGGCACTAGAGCATTCTTTTTGAGAGTAAACTGGAAGATTGGGTTAAAAATTGCATCATTCGCAGGGAGGAGTCAGGAATATGAGCGCAGGATTTTGCAAGCGTACTCAACAATTGAAACAACAGCAGAAAAAAGAGCAGCAGAAAACAAGGGCTTCGGAGTTTCAAGCAAAGTTAGCAGATGGGGGCTTGAAAACAGAAATGATTTACATTCCCGAACTAGACGAGTGGCATCCAGTGATGAACGGGGAAAATTCAAGGCAGCAGTCCCTAGAGAATTTTTAAGTGGAGAAGACAGCGATTTTTGGCAGTGGGTCGATGAAGCAATCATCCCGATTACAATCACCGAAGGAGCGAAAAAAGCCGGGGCGCTGCTAACGGCTGGATACGCTGCTATCGCCTTACCAGGGATTGACGGCGGCTATCGCACGCCCAAAGACGAGGCAGGTAATAAAACTGGTCGCTCCTACCTGCTGCCAGAACTCAAGCATTTTGCCACTTCTGGGCGGAGAATCAATTTCTGCTTCGACCGCGACTCTAAGCAAAAAACTGTCCGCAACGTCAATCGAGCAATTACCACGTGCGGGAAATTATTAACCCAATTAAATTGCGATATCTGGGTAATTAGCTGGCAGCAACCAGAAAAGGGCGTTGATGATTTTCTAGCTGCCTATGGCTGTGACGAATTTGAGCGCGTTGCTTATTCCTTAGCTGCCAATTGGGACACTTGGCTAGGCAGAAGCTACACTCAGCTAACTTACGCCCCAGATATCCTAGTCAACCGCCGTTATTTAGGTGAAATTTCTATTCCTCTTGCAGCGCAGCTAGTCGCAATTAAGTCGCCCAAAGGCACGGGCAAAACCCACTTGTTAGAAAGCGTCGTCAGTGACGCTATAGCTAGCGGGCAGTGGGTGCTAGTCGTCGGTCATCGGGTGCAGCTAGTAGAAGCATTATGCCATCGCTTCGGCATCCCCTACATTACCGAAGTTAGAACTTCAGAGACGGGAGCAGTTTTAGGCTACGGGCTGTGCGTCGATAGTTTACACCCCCAGAGTCAAGCGCGGTTTAATGCCGACAATTGGCACGATGGCGTAGTGATTATTGATGAATGCGAACAAGTCATTTGGCACGCGCTCAACTCCAACACTTGTCAGACTTCGCGCGTAGCTATTCTCCAGCAACTCAAGACCTTGTTATCTAACGTGCTACAAGGTAATGGGCGGGTGTTTCTAGCAGATGCGGACTTAAGCGATTTGAGCATAGATTTTGTCCGCTCGCTCTCTGGGTATGACACTGAGCCGACTGTAATCGTCAACCAATGGTTGCCGGGACCCGAAGAACGCTGCAATATCCATAACTATACGGGGAAAAACCCCAGCGCTCTTGTGGCGGCTTTAGAAACACACATTAATAATGGTGGTAGACCGTTTGTAGTCTGCTCGGCGCAGAAAGCTAAAAGCAATTGGGGAACCCGCACGCTTGAAAGCCACTTGCAGAATTTGTTTAATGATAGAAAAATCTTGCGGATTGACTCGGAGACAATTTCTGATCCCTCTCATCCGGCTTATGGCTGCATTGCTAATCTCAATGAGATTTTGCCCCACTACGACATTGTACTGGCTTCGCCTAGTATTGAGACTGGGGTGAGTATCGACTTAAAGAGACACTTTACAAGCGTCTGGGGGATTTTCCAGGGGGTGCAATCTTCTAGCTCTGCTCGTCAAGCGCTGTTTCGACTTAGAGAACCAGTAGAGCGGCATATTTGGGCAGCGCCCTATGGCATTGGCAAAATTAGCAATGGCAGCACTAGCGTTAAGTCCTTATTAGCTAGTCAGCACAAGCTGGCGAAAGCAAATATTCGCTTGCTCCAAGAGGCAGAGCTAGATGACATTGAACTTAACTTCCAACCCCAGTCGTTGCGGATATGGGCGCAGATGGCAGTGGGGGTCAATCTCGGCATGATTGATTATCGCCAATCAATTCTGATTGGATTAAAAGCCGAAGGACACCAAATCGTCGCTGCTGGGGAAGCGGTGAACGATGCTGTAAAATGTGCCGTCACTGACACCAAAAAGCAAAACCACCAGGCAGAAGCAAGCGCGATCGCCTCTGCGCCGGAAATCTCCTCAGTACAATACGAGCAACTACAAGATCAAAAGGCTAAAACACAACCACAAAGGTACTCCCAGCGTAAGCATTTACTAGAGAAGCGCTACAGCATTCCCGTTGATGCGTCATTGGTACTCAAGGATGATGACGGCTGGTACGCCCAAATCAAGCTGCACTACTACTTAACTGTAGGGCGACAGTTTCTTAAAGGGCGGGATGTATCGCGGCTAATGGAGCAGTCAAAGCAAGGCAATGGCGCACTCTGGCAGCCAGACTTGAATCGCACTCAAGTGAGCGTGGCTGTAGCAGTCTTAGAAAATTTAGGACTATTGGAGTTGCTGATCCCCAATCAGGAATGGCGATCTTCTGACCAAGTTTTACAGCAGATGGCGATGCTGGCACTAGCTCATGCTTGGGATATTAAGGCTGCGCTCAATATTACTATTAGTGAAAAAGATACGCCTATAGCGATCGCCCAAAAACTGCTCGGTAAGGTGGGGTTGAAACTTGAGTATCTCAGGCGAGAGGGCAGCGACGGCGAACGAAAGCGGGTCTATGGCTACACTGCCCCCAGTGACGGTAGGGATGAAGTGTTCGCTGCTTGGATGGCACGGGATGAAGCGAATACGACCGTACATTTTACGTCCACCCCAGGTAATAAAGAGATTATTAACTCCTCAATGGACACGACTAAACCAGAGGTAGCAGGGGTGTAAGTAATTCACCTCCGCTCCATAGTTAGGGCAACCAGCCCTAGAGGATCGCATTACGCTTCCTAGCAGTTACGATAGAGCAAATATCTGTTGTGCCACGATTTGCGCTTGCTAACAGTAAGTTAATCTCCGCTCACTTGAGTAGTGCAGCAAGTGTTGTTGATAACTTTTTTAGTAGTTTAATGGAAAACGATTGGCTCTGTTGAGTTTTATGGACGAAGTAAGACCATGCCAAAAAGAAACCTATTAAAGGTGATTCAGCAGCTAAATCGCTCCCAGGCTATTGAGCGTCATTGCCCTGATGGCATTTATGACCCGAATGGTTGGTGGAATTGTTCTTGGCAGGAATACGGCTCGGCTGGGAATTTAGATGAGTGCATTAACATGGTGTCCAACTATATCCTCAGTGACCTAGACGATTTCCTTGAACTTATGCCTGAATTATGCAAACGCCGATTGGATCGAGTCAGGCATCAATGCTTGACTCTTGGAGAGGCTGGTGTTGAAGACTGGTGGAGTATTTGGTATGGTGGGGACGACGACTCACTAATCCAGTCCGAGCATTGAGCTATTAATAGCCTGAAATTCTTGATTTCCCATGATTTTAACCTGGGTTGGCATATAAATAAGCCCCACCTGCACTCATGTAGTTGTGGCACTACTGTTTGATTTCGCTACACCTATTCGGGGTAGTGTGACTGTTGCTGTCACAAAAGGCAAACAAACTTTTGAAAGTGCCGAATCTTCCTGTGGAGTTGGAACTACGCCCGATTTGACCCTTACATAGAGATTGAAAACTGCCTCTAACCCAAACTTCTGGGAAAAAAGTTTCGCGCGCGAGTTAAACCCGGAACCATATAAACTGTTTTCTGCTTAGGACCGTAGCTAAAAGTAACTTTTAGCGACGTTTTTAACTACTCGTCACGCGCGTACCCGCCTCTCTAGTATTCTTTTTCCAAGCAGTTGCTATGACTGGGCTAAAAAGCGACTTCACTTCAGATTCTTTAAATAAGTCTGCGCCCCATTGGGTTCGGGGATTTCTTTAGAGATATTAATAGTAGTGTGAAAACGTTGTTTGGGCTTGATTTTCCCCGTAAATACAATTGGCTCAACCCCCGCCGACGTTGATGTATTACATAATGTAATCCCCCACAGTATAAATCCCACAAATAGCAAAAATATCCAGTAGATCCAAAGAGTATGAGCATCAGCCGACTGCATTTTCTTCAGTTGAATAGCTGTACCAACTAATACTGTTAAACCAACAGTAGACAGGAGCAAATACATCTCTTGGGCGCTAGGAGCAAGGCGGCGACAGAGTTTTGACCAGCCAAAAGCAGCCAGATCAGCTAACAATAAGGTTGCCAGCAAGATTTTCAAACTAACCGCCCAGACTAGCACTGCCAAAGCCAAGCCCAAGCAAAGTATCAGCGCCAGAATTGTTAAAGCATTAACAATAAATATGACAATGCTGTTGCCATCAGGGTCATTAGTCAGGCTGATCTGGGCAACCTTGACGATGAATAAATAACACAAGTCGATAATTTTACAAAGTAATCCCACTGTCGCGCTCCTTGGGTTTTGGTGTGATAGTGCTGGTATGAGCCGACTTGCTTTGGGCTTTTAACTCCTGGGCGATTCGCCTTGCTTGTTCCTGCTTGAGTTGAGCTTTTTGGCGTTGCTGTAACTCGGCAGTAGTGCTAAGTAGTTGCAAATTAAGGTCTGATAACTGCAATAAATCATCGGGGCGCTCAACGTTGCCTGGAGTCGATTTAAACACCACCTTTTGGTCAAATTGAATTTCACAACAGCTACCAGTAATTTCCACCGATAACCTTTGAGCGTAGTAGTTACCGCCATTGATAAGCACAATCTCTTTAGCAGTGTTGGCGATGGATTCCTCACGCCGCGCCGCTAGAGCAAACTCCTCATAAAGAGAACGCAACTCAAATTCATTAACCAGAGCTTGCAGATGGTTGACTATAGTTGCTAAATTCTCAGGATGCCGCATCTCCACTGCTTCGCCTTGAATAGACGCTCTCAACTGCCCTTGCTCGCGCTCAATTCTGAAGCCATTTTCTTGGTAAACAGAATCAGGAGCGAGGATTTGGTCAGTGAGAATAAGTAATTGTGCTGCCAGCATTTCTGGGCTAGGGATAGAATTGATCTCGCTTGCTGTTGACACGCCCGAACAATTAATTGTCTCTGCTATCGGTTCGGCTGCTGGAGTTGGCTTCTCTAGTTGATAGTTAGCGACATTTTCGGTGAAGTTATTCATTGCACTTGATAGCTGCGCTACCTGCCGAGTCAAGTGGGGAAGATGTGGGATAAGAGCCGCCTCAATTGAAGAAGCTTCAACGTAAGAAGCGATTTCCTTAAATGCTTGCTCTTTAAATTGCTCCGATTTTAGGTCAAGCTGCTTGGTGGGATTAGATAATTGAGCGTGTAGTCGTGCTACCTGTTCAGTCAACTGGGGAAGGTGTTGAGTAAGTGCCGCATCGATAGCAGATTCTTCAACGTAAGAAGAGATCGCTTCAAATGCTTGCTCCTTAAATTGCTCCGGTTCTGTTTGTGAGGCTAAATGCTGGCGTGAAATTGCAATAGTAGCAGCGAGGGTTAAAGTACGCATCGCTCCACTCAATTTCTGAAGCTCAAGAGACTCCAGTAATTCTGCGATAGCTTGCATCTCGCAACTTATTGAAGCAGAATCAGTTGCTTGTGCTTCGACATAATCGTTAATTGCTGTGATGGTTTGCTGCTCGATGGTTTGGCGCTCTAGCTCCAGATGTTCTACCACAGCTACATTGTTGACTGGTTGGGCAGCATTGATAGCGGCTCTTAGATGGTTGAGTGACTCTAGGAGCGACAATAGCGCCTCATCAGTCAAAGCCGATTCTACAGCCTGCTCTTGGACATAATCGTTAATTGCTGCGAGTGCTTGCTCGTCTATGGGCTGGCGCTCTAGCTCTGTATTAGGCGACGAGAAAGAAGGATAAATTAAGTCAATAGCGGGACGCTGTGCCTTGCTAAATTGAATTGATTCGCGCAGTTGTGCCTTATCAGTGCAGTACACAGCAAACTCTAGTTTGGCTCGACTAGCCGCCACATACCAGGACTCTTTAGATAAACTTCCATTTCCCCCAAGATCCGCAAAGATAGCGTACTGCGCCGTCGCTCCCTGCAAAGAATGGACAGTGCTAATCCACCTGTAATCGCTGTGCAACAAATTCTCTGGAGCGACAGTAAAACGCTTACCCTTGGTACTAATCTCAATTGTCTGGGTTTGGGGGTCAACCGCTTCCACCCGAAATCTTTGACCGTTGACCTGAAGTTGTTTGCCATTAGTATCTTTAATCCCAGCAGTAAAGCGCATTTCTTCCCCAGCAGCAATTTCAATTCTACGGGGTGAAAAAACTTCGCGTTCTTTATAGCGATACAAATCTAGAGTTGTAGTCTGTCCCTTAGTGTCAACCAGTTCAACGCTGTGTCCTTCGGGGTCATTTGCTGTAACTCGGTACAGTTCGCCTTTAGTAAAATACGCACAATTTCGCCAAAAGCGCACTTTATCTCCGACTTG
>JACCVJ010000192.1 GCA_013698215.1 Tatlockia sp.
CCACAGGCTGATTGTACTGTCTTACTTGTTCAATAAAGCTAACTAAAGTTTCTAAGCGACCATCGCCAATTTCAATCGCATCCCCTAATACTCCTGCACGACGGGCGCGAAACTTTGCCGCACTTAGCAATAGTCCTACCTTCTGGCGGATTTCTTGACCTGGGGAGGGATTAGTCGGAATCGCCGCTAACACATCACCTTTAGAGAAAATTACTTCATTTACAGCTACATCAATATCGGCTTGAACATTTCTTTCCCCTAGTAGGTAGTTTCCTGCCGAAATAACTTGTACTACATAATCTTTCCCATCATCAATTTGGGCAATTACCTTTTCAACTTGGGCTTTAGATATCTGTATAGCTAGTTTTTCTTCGGGATTTGTACCGGGCTGGGTGAACTCGATTGCTAGGCGATTAGCCTCGCGTAATAGTTGTTCGATAGCTTGACGCGCCGCTTTTGGTTGCTCAATGCGAACTACACCCGCCGCCAAAACTCTACCGCTCTCTAAAGCTACATTTCCCTGACGCAGAACTTGATAATCTTGATAATACCCTTCAAGTTTTGCTACTTCTTGTTCGAGATATTCCCGTTGACCCTCTAGTTGTTTTAAGCGCGTTTCTCTACCTGCAAGAATGCGATCGCGATTGGCAATTTCTCGATCAAGCTTGGCAATCGAGTTATCGCGATCGGCAATTTGACTTGTAACTTCCTCTAGCTGCTTGCTAATTTGCTGGCGTTCGTTCTGGAGTTTTTGAATATCTGTGCGCAAATTATTCGCCTGCTGAGAGACTTTTTGTAGTAAGGCTCTAGCATCAAGAAATCTCGTTGTAATTTGACTTAGTTGGGTTTGGTTGCGGCTTAATTGAGCTTGAGTTTGGCTTTGCTTAACTTGAGTGCGGCTTAATTGAGCTTGAGTTTGGCTTTGTTTAGTAATTACAGCCTGCAACGATCTATTTGTCGATTGCAAACGTCTTTGCGCTTGTAGTTGCCTTTTCTCTGCGGCTTTTTGTTCAGTTCTAGCTTGTTGTAAATCCTTTTCTACGTTGCTTTTTTGTATCCTTGTAGCTTCTAGCTCTTTAGTTATAGATTCTACTTGTTGACGCTTAGTTTTGAGGTCTGCTTGAATTTTCTCTAGTTCAAATACTCCGGTTCGCAAACTTTTGTCTGCGGCAAATAAAATTGCTAAAGTTGAAGCTGAAATTATACTCCCGGTGAAAATCGTTACTAAAACGGCAGTTTTGCGCGGACGGAGTTTAAACAAACTTAGTCTAGCTTTTCCTACCCGCGTGCCTATGCGATCGCCTACAGTTGCGATTACACCTCCCAAAATTAAAATTGCTGCAATCAGGATTATTCCTGTAGTCATCTTCCGCCGTCCACTTCCCACACAGATACAGCCTACTTCAACCGCCTAGCTTTTGGCGATTTACTAGACTTTATGCAGATAAGGAGCGACTTAGTTAGGTAAACTGCTGGCTCAAAGCTACAGGATTGTGGAGAGTAATCTTTTTTTTGTGAATCGAAATCATTTCGTCAGCCCGCAAATCTCCGAGTAGTCGAGTTACAGTCACGCGGGTAGAACCTATTGCTTCAGCGATCGCTTGATGAGATAGCTTGAGATCGATTGTAATTCCTTCCGATGTTGGCACGCCAAAATCTCGGCACAAAATTAGTAAAAAGCTAACTAACCTTGAACCCATATCACGATGAGCCAAAGTTTCAATCATCATTTCAGTTTGCAAAATCCGTGATGATAAGCCTTTAAGCATCAACATTGACAATTCAGGATTACTTTTTAGCGATTGCTCTACTTGTTCTATAGGTGCGGAAAGTAGCTCTACGGGCGTAAAGGCTACCGCATGATAAAATCTATCTGATCGCTGTCCTGTCAGCAACGACAGCACGCCAAACACGCTATTTTCTCTTAGCAGTGCTACGGTTATTTCTTCTCCAGCTTCGTAAACTCTAGATAGTTTAACTGCGCCCTTGAGCAGAAAATATACCCGTTCTGCTGGATCGCCGGGAAAAAATATTGTTTTACCCCGTTCAAACATTTCAACTACTGGGGGAAACGATCCTGTTCCTATTTGACGAAATACCGCCGCTAAAGGTCTATCTTGCATTGCGATCATGTTTCTGCCCTAACCAATATCCTAAAATCTCTACAAAACTCCACAGTTTTGTATCACTACATTACATTAATCTGACTTGAAACAGGATTATTGTATTCAGAGCTACATAACTTTTCCGAGCAAAGGATGTTGAGAAAAAATCGTGAGGGCTTGGCGTTTTTTGTCGGATGACCAAATTCGGGTATGCTCCTAATTGAGAATATTTTAAAGACTTACTACTTATTGATTTATGCTCGATCTAACTGGAAAAAATGCCTTAGTAACTGGTATTGCTAACAATCGCTCGATCGCTTGGGGTATTGCTCAACAACTCCACAAAGCCGGAGCAAATATCGGCATCAGCTATTTGCCAGACGAGCGTGGCAAAATGGAAAAGAAAGTAGCAGAACTTGTAGAACCCCTCAATCCCAGCTTATTTGTGCCTTGCAATGTGCAAAGTGACGAACAGATTAAAGCAACTTTTGACACGATTTCAGATAAATGGGGCAAGTTAGATATTCTCATTCATTGTCTAGCTTTTGCAAATAAAGAAGACCTCACTGGCGGCTTTAGCGATACCTCTAGAGCAGGATTTAATCAAGCTTTAGAAATTAGCACCTATTCTTTAGCACAGTTAAGCGGTGCGGCAAAACCTTTAATGACCCAAGGCGGTAGTATTGTCACGCTGACTTATTTAGGCGGAGTACGAGCAATTCCCAACTACAACGTTATGGGTGTAGCTAAGGCGGGGTTAGAAATGAGCGTGCGTTACTTAGCCGCCGAATTGGGATCGCAAAATATTCGAGTCAATGCTATTTCCGCCGGGCCAATTCGGACTTTGGCTTCTTCTGCCGTTGGGGGAATTTTAGATATGATTCATCATGTAGAAGAAGTTGCACCTTTGCGCCGCACAGTAACACCGCTAGAAGTAGGAAACGCCGCCGCGTTTTTGTGCAGCGATTTAGCAAGTGGTATTACCGGGCAAATTTTGTATGTAGATGCAGGCTACGAAATTATGGGAATGTAACAATAATGTAGAGACGTAGCAACAATAATGTAGAGACGTAGCAGTGCTACGTCTCTACAGTCAAGATTAAATATATAGATAGTTTTAAGTTAGTTTTATGCAGACAAGAAACCCCCAAATCTTATCATCTCTCTCTAACATAGCTACGCGCACCGCTTCTATTCGTCGTACTACAAAAGAAACCGATATAGAAGTTAGTGTCAATCTCGATGGTACGGGCAAATGTAATGCAGCGACAGGCGTACCTTTTTTAGATCATATGCTCAATCAAATAGCGAATCATGGATTGATTGATTTAGACGTGCAAGCAACAGGGGATCTAGAAATAGACGATCACCATACTAATGAAGATGTGGGGATTACGTTAGGACAAGCATTCGGGAAAGCTTTAGGCGATCGCCAAGGAATTGTCCGTTTTGGGAACTTTCTTGCGCCCTTAGACGAGGCTTTAATCCAAGTTGCTTTAGATTTTTCAGGACGACCGCATCTCAGCTACGGCTTGCAAATTCCCACCCAAAGAGTAGGAACTTACGATACTCAGTTAGTGAGAGAATTTTTTGTAGCGATCGTCAATCATAGTCAAATGACCTTGCATATTCGTCAACTCGACGGCATTAATTCTCACCATATTATCGAAGCCACCTTTAAAGCTTTTGCTCGTAGCTTGCGCCTAGCAATGGAAATCGATCCCCGGCGTAATGGAGCAATTCCAAGCTCTAAAGGCGTTTTATAACTTTTAGCAAGTCAAGACGTAGCACTGCTACGTCTCTACAAACGAAATTATTATGACAACCACAACTCAACCCGTTACGCTTGAGGAGTTTTTGCAGCTACCAGAAACAAAGCCTGC
>JACCVJ010000199.1 GCA_013698215.1 Tatlockia sp.
GACCGCCGGAGGTCTATATTTGCCCGATAACGCTAAGGAAAAGCCCCAAGTAGGGGAAATTGTTAACGTCGGGCCTGGCAAGCGCAACGACGACGGTAGCCGCACCGAACTTGATGTCAAAATCGGCGACAAGGTACTTTACTCTAAGTACGCTGGTACAGATATTAAGCTCGGTACAGAAGAATATGTACTGTTATCAGAAAAAGACATTCTTGCTGTAGTTGCATAGAAAGCAATCCTGAAAAATAAATTTTCTGGCATACCTCAGTAAATTCAACCCCTCACCACACAGGTTAAACCATATGGCAAAGCGAATTATATATAACGAGAATGCTCGTCGTGCTTTAGAAAAGGGCATGGACATTTTGGCAGAAGCCGTAGCTGTTACCTTAGGGCCCAAGGGTCGTAACGTAGTGCTAGAGAAGAAATTTGGCGCACCCCAAATCGTTAACGACGGCGTAACCATTGCCAAAGAAATCGAACTAGAAGACCACGTAGAGAATACAGGCGTAGCCTTGATTCGCCAAGCCGCTTCTAAAACCAACGACGCAGCCGGAGATGGTACAACTACAGCTACCGTCCTTGCTCACGCTATGGTCAAAGAAGGCTTGAGAAACGTAGCGGCGGGAGCTAATGCTATTTCCCTCAAGCGCGGCGTAGACAAAGCAACAAACTTTTTAGTAGGCAAAATTGCCGAACACGCTCGTCCAGTAGAAGATTCAAAATCAATCGCCCAAGTTGGCTCAATTTCTGCGGGTAATGACGAAGAAGTTGGTCAAATGATTGCTGATGCAATGGATAAAGTCGGTAAAGAAGGCGTAATTTCCCTAGAAGAAGGGAAATCTATGAATACCGAACTTGAAATTACTGAAGGGATGCGCTTTGACAAAGGCTACATCTCTCCTTACTTTGCCACCGACCCTGAGCGGATGGAAACAATTTTTGAAGAGCCTTATATCTTGTTAACCGACAAGAAAATTGCTTTAGTTCAAGACTTAGTACCAGTATTAGAGCAAGTAGCTCGTTCGGGTCGTCCGCTAGTAATTATTGCTGAAGACATCGAAAAAGAAGCTTTAGCAACTTTGGTAGTCAACCGCTTGCGTGGTGTATTGAACGTAGCGGCGGTTAAAGCTCCAGGATTTGGCGATCGCCGTAAAGCAATGTTAGAAGATATCGCCGTACTAACGGGCGGTCAACTAATCACTGAAGACGCTGGTTTGAAGCTAGAAACTACCAAGCTAGAAATGCTAGGTAAAGCGCGTCGCATCAACATCACCAAAGACACTACAACTATCGTTGCTGAAGGTAACGAACAAGCAGTTAAAACTCGCTGCGAACAAATCCGTCGTCAAATGGAAGAAACTGAGTCTTCCTACGACAAAGAGAAACTCCAAGAGCGTCTAGCTAAGTTAGCTGGTGGTGTAGCAGTTGTTAAAGTTGGTGCAGCTACAGAAACCGAGATGAAAGATCGCAAATTGCGTTTAGAAGACGCGATCAACGCGACCAAAGCAGCCGTAGAAGAAGGTATTGTTCCCGGTGGCGGTACAACCTTGGCTCACCTATCTCCTGAATTGGAGAGTTGGGCAACTGCTAATCTCAAAGATGAAGAATTGATAGGCGCGATGATTGTCTCTCGTGCTTTGGCTGCTCCCTTAAAGCGAATTGCTGAAAATGCCGGACAAAACGGCGCAGTAATTGCCGAGCGTGTCAAAGAAAAAGAGTTTAATGTTGGCTTCAACGCCGCAACTAACGAATTTGTTGATATGTTTGCAGCCGGAATTGTCGATCCTGCTAAGGTAACTCGTTCCGCCTTGCAAAATGCAGCTTCCATCGCTGGTATGGTTTTAACTACTGAATGCATTGTAGTTGACAAGCCTGAGCCAAAAGATGGTGCTGCTCCTGCGGGTGGCGGTATGGGTGGCGGCGACTACGATTATTAATCGTAAATGGGCGTAAATATTACTTGCGCCTTCGCTGTTACAAAACAATAGGGTAGAGTCTCCTGAATAGGAAACTCTGCCCTATTTGCTTATATATAAATATACCTATGGGTTATTTGTCGTTAAACCTTGCCAAGGTAAAATGTTTAAAAATTAAATTAGTTGCTTTTTATAAAAAATAATTTATGACAAAAAGTTTTATGCAGACTCAAGAGCAGTTAGAGCAAAAATTATTAGAGTGCATTCAAGAGGTGTATTTTAAAATTCTAGGTCATAAACCTCAGCAGATTTCGTGTAAACTGGTCGATAAAAATTTAACAGTAATTATTGAAGATTCTATTACCCAGCCAGAGAAGTTATTAATAGAAAGTGGCAAGCAAGAATTGGCGCGACAAGCAAGAACAAATATTCATTTGGCTTTTGAGCCTTATCTTAAATCAACAATTGAAGAAGTTACGGCTATTCCTCTAACAGATTTAATTAGCAAGTCGTCCTTAGATACAGGACGAACTAGCATTGTGGCAATTTTAGCTCATGCACCAGAATTAATCGATTCTAATTAATAAGGGTGATCGCACTTGCCATTATCAACCTTCAGCATTTCACGACAGTTAATTAATTTTCTGGCGATTTTAAAGCGCGATCGAGAACGGAGCGCGCTTGTTCGGCTTTTGCTCTAGCTTCTTGATAGCGCAAATTAGCTTGAGCAAAGGTTTTCAACACCTTAAACCCTTCTTTTAAATCGGCGATTTCTTCCTCACTTACTAGCTTATCAGTAAACAATATATCCACCGCCGCACGTACTGCTAACGCCTCAGCACGCGATTCTTGGACTTTTAACTTCAGCGTCGCCAGATTACTTAGTACCTGTACAGCTTGGGTAATTCCATCGTCATCGGTGCGATCGCCTGCGGGTAAATCTTTAACCTCAATTAGCTGCTGCGGACTAAAACCTTCTTCTAAATCAGTAGCTAACGATCCGTCATCCATGAGTTCCATTAGTTGATCCATCGCTTTTTCGCGGGCTTTGGCAGAATCTTTACCGGAAACTTCTAAAATAACTTCAGGACTTTGGGCGAGAGTATACTTAACCATATCTACAGACAGAAATATTAACTAATTTTACTTTAGAAAGCCGCTTCAATAGTCATGAGTGACTTCCACAACCGCACTTCTATCGGACGGATACCACTCTAGTTTAAAAGATTAAAATTGCTTCTTATTTCGTTACAATCGAGACATCGCTGAAAGTAAGAGGCAGTGCAAATGAACGGCACTATTCGAGTTGGTAATTTGTTCGGGATTCCTTTTTATGTAGCTAAGTCGTGGTTTTTCGTCCTAGCTTTAGTAAGCTGGAGTTATGGTAGTGGATTAACGGCGCAGTTTCCGCCTAGTAGCCCCCTACCTTTGCTACTAGGATTAGTTACAGCATTACTGTTATTTGCTTCGGTACTGGCGCACGAATTAGGACATAGTTTTGTCGCTTTGCGTCAAGGAATTGGTGTTAAATCAATTACTTTGTTCTTGTTTGGTGGTTTAGCTAGTTTAGAAAAAGAGTCAGAAACCCCCGCAGAAGCATTCAAGGTAGCGATCGCTGGGCCCTTAGTTAGCCTGATACTATTTGGGACAGTTACCGCGATTAATGCCAGTATTCCTTTTCCCGCACCTTTTGCGGCAATTTTGGGAATATTAGCTTACGTTAACTTAGGTTTAGCTCTATTTAACTTGATTCCTGGCTTACCTTTAGATGGCGGTAATATTCTTAAAGCCTTAGTCTGGAAAATCACCGGAAATCCTTACAAAGGTGTAGTTTTTGCCAGTCGTGCAGGTCAGTTTGTGGGTTGGATTGCGATCGCTAGTGGTTTAATTCCTCTATTAGTATCTGGTAGCTTTGCTAACTTTTGGAACTTGTTAATTGGTGTATTTTTGCTGCAAAATGCAGGCAGATCGGCACAGTCTGCAACGGTACAAGAGAAGTTTCAAGGCTTGACGGCGGCGGATGCGGTAACAAAAAATAGTCCAATAGTTGTCGAGTCTACATCTATTAGAGATTTTGCCGACGAATTGATCATTAGTGGTAGTAATTGGCGTAAGTTTTTAGTCACAGACGAGGAAGGATTATTAGTAGGGGCGATTTCTGCAAGTGACCTCAATAAGTTTCCTAAATATCACTGGCAAGAAAAGTTCGTCAAAGATTTAATGCAACCAATAGATACAGCAGTTTTGCATTCAAGTCAATCGCTACTAGATGCCGTAACTACCCTCGAACAACAACAGAAGTCCGCACTACCTGTAATTGAGGAAAATGGCGTATTACTAGGAATATTAGAAAAAGCAGCAATTCTTCCCTTACTTCAGCAAAAGACTCAAGTAAACCCTGCTTAATTAGCCTCTAATAAATATTTAAAGGAGAAGGAGATAATTTAATCTTTCTCCTTTAATTTTGCGATCATGACTTACCAGCGCCAAAAAGCTAAACTATTGCCAGATAGCAGGATGCATTAGGTATTTATATGAAAGACCGCGACTATACTTTAGTTATTGACAAAGTGGCAGTATGTCCACTCCCGATCAGCAAGGTGGTAGAAGTAGATGGGAAATAGCTCAAGAATCTACTCTTGCTTTAGCTAGAAAATGTGAGCAATTCGATCCAGATGGAATAACTGTTTATGTGTTTTCGGGCAGGTTTAAACGCTACGATGATGTAAATTCTGCTAAAGTCGCGCAAATATTTCAAGAAAACGATCCGTCAGGAACAACTAACTTAGCTTCGGTACTTCAAGACG
>JACCVJ010000200.1 GCA_013698215.1 Tatlockia sp.
TATGAACTGCATGGTCGCGCCCATGTCCATTGAGAATATTTCCTTGCAGATCCTCAAGAAAATCTTGATAAATTGGTATATGTTGGTCGATTGGCTCAAAATTACTGTTAAGACTTAATGGCATGACTTATTCCTAAACATCAAAGGACTACAACAGGACAAGCGAAACAAAGTAGACATTTCAGTTAAGGGCAGAGTTTTTTTATCTGATTGCTTTTTTCGTCCCTAAAACACGTAACAGAAATCTTTAAGTTGAGAGTGAATGCCCCTGTCTTTGGGTCGGACTTCGCACTAGCCACATCACCTGTGTCTGCAATCCAACTTCAGATTTTCCTTACAAGCTATTACTCAAGATGACGGCTTTTTTTTTCGCAAGTGGGGGATTTATTGCAACATTTCTTAATAAAAAACTTGGGCGGCAAATTCATTAATCAGGAGGACTTCAAAAATATTGGTAAAGCTAATTGCTGCAAAAATGTTAAAATCCTGCCTGAGAAACCTAGGGGAAATTTAATGCCAGTAGTAGCTACGCAGGAAATAAAATTTGGTACAGATGGCTGGCGGGGAATAATTGGCGATGACTTTACTTTCGATCGCCTAAAATTAGTCGCCCCGATCGCGGCAAAAGTATTAGCGCAGACTTACGGGGCTACCACAGGCAACAATATGATTATTGTGGGCTACGATCGCCGTTTTATGGCAGAAACTTTCGCCCAAAAAGCCGCCGAGGCAGTTGTCGCCGCAGGTTTTGACGTGCTACTAGCTGGGGGCTACGCCTCCACTCCAGCGTTTAGTTGGGCTGTTAAGCATTACAACGCTTTGGGTGCATTAGTTATTACCGCAAGTCACAATCCTGGTAGCTATTTGGGGTTAAAAGTTAAAGGCGCTTTTGGGGGTTCAGTACCAGAAGACGTAACTAAACAGATTGAAGAATTATTAGCTGTCGAATCGCCTCCCCCGCCTAAACCTGGTACGCTGCAAACCTTTGAGCCTTGGGCTAATTATTGCCAGACTTTGAGCCAAAAAGTAAATATAGACAGAATCAGAAATAGCATTACGTCCGGTAAATTAACGGTATTTGTGGATGTGATGCACGGTGCAGCCACAGGAGGGATGGCGCAGATATTAGGCGTACCCGTACAAGAAATAAATAGTAATCGTGATCCTTTATTTGGTGGTGGTGCGCCGGAACCTTTACCCCGTTATCTATCTAAGTTATTTCGCACGATGCGGACTCACAATCGTACTAAAGCTATTGATAATGTAGCTGTAGGCTTTGTATTTGATGGTGATGGCGATCGCATAGCCGCCGTTGATGGGCAAGGAAATTTTCTTTCTTCTCAAATATTAATTCCGATTTTAATTCAACACTTAGCTTCAAAACGTGGGTTAACCGGGGAAATTGTCAGAACTGTTAGCGGTTCCGATTTGATTTCGCACGTTGCCCAGATGTACAATTTGCCAATATTTGAAACTCCTGTTGGTTACAAGTACATAGCCGACCGAATGCTAGTAAGTAACGTATTGCTAGGCGGTGAAGAATCGGGGGGCATTGGCTTTGCTGACTACATTCCCGAACGGGATGGTTTATTGTCAGCTTTGTATTTGCTAGAAGCGATTTCTGTGGAGGAGAAAGACTTAAGCGAACTCTACAAGGGCTTGCAAGCTAGTACAAACTTCTATTCTGCCTATGATCGCATCGATTTACCTTTAGCGAGTATGGACGTGCGTAGTCGGCTATTAACCCAACTGCAAACCCAGCCACCTCAAGAAATAGCAGGCATTGCGGTAGTAAATTGTCTCAGCATTGACGGTTACAAATTTCGTTTAGCTGATGACAGTTGGCTAATGATTCGGTTTAGCGGTACAGAACCCGTCTTGCGTTTGTATTGCGAAGCCCCCACTATCCAACAGGTACATCAAACCCTAGCTTGGGCGAAAGAGTGGGCAGAATAATATGAGCAAAATACTTGTAGTAGCTACAGGAAATCCTGGCAAATTGCAGGAAATGCAAGCTTATTTAACGGGTTTAGATTGGGAATTGCAACTAAAGCCTGACGATTTGGAGATTGAGGAAACGGGAACAACTTTTGCTGCTAATGCTTGTCTCAAAGCCTCTCAAATTGCCATTGCTACTGGGAACTATGCGATTTCTGATGACTCCGGCTTAGAAGTTGCGGCATTAAATGGCGCACCGGGCATCTATTCGGCACGTTATGCCAATAGTGACTCTGAGCGGATTTCACGCTTACTTGCAGAGTTAGGAGATACCGCAAATAGGCAAGCGCAGTTTGTTTGCGCGGTGGCAATTTCTGATCCTAGAGGGGAAATTGCTTTGCAATCGGTGGGAATTTGCCAAGGTGAAATTCTCGATAGTCCGCGCGGGATGGGTGGTTTTGGCTACGATCCGATTTTTTACGTTCCAGCTTATCAAAGTACCTTTGCCCAAATGCCCAAAGAAGTAAAGCACGAAATTAGCCATCGCGGACAAGCATTTCAGACGTTACTTCCTCAGTTACAAGCCTTGCGCCTAAGTTTGTAGCAGAAACAAGTAATTAATAACCCCCCATGTTTGGGGGGTTATTAATTACACGGCTTCTAGATTCTTTTCTCCGGTACGAATACGAATTACTTGTTCTACCGGGGATATAAAGATTTTGCCATCGCCGATTTCTCCAGTTCTGGCGGCGGCAATTACTTTATCGACTACCATATCTACTTGACTATCTTCTACGACAATTTCTACTTTAAGTTTTTGCAAAAACTCAACAGTATATTCCGAACCTCGATAGCGTTCGGTTTGTCCTTTTTGTCGTCCAAAACCTCGAACTTCGGAAACTGTCATTCCCACAATTCCAGCGTTGACTAGAGCAATTTTGACTTCATCTAGTTTAAATGGTCGGATAATGGCTTCAACCTTTTTCAATTTCTTCACTCCTTACTGCGTGTAGCACTTTATTTAGAGAGTTTACCAAGTATTTCCGTCGGTACAATACTAGAATATTTCCCTAATCTAAATTGTTATAAATTAAACGCGCTA
>JACCVJ010000204.1 GCA_013698215.1 Tatlockia sp.
TGGAAAGGAACTAAAGGAATTTTAATCCCAAAGCCAATTAGTATCGCCCCCAAAAGTATTAGTTGCTGTCCAATCGGTAAAGCTTGGGATAATAAAGGCTGATAATCAAAGTTGGTCGAACCACTCAGCCAAGTTAATCCTAAAAATGCTGCCAGAATTAAGATGCCGGAAATAGCTGTATATATCAGAAATTTTGTTGCTGCATAGGCGCGTTTTTCCCCTCCCCAAATAGCAATTAGTAAGTATAAGGGGATTAATTCTAGCTCGTAAAATAAGAAAAACAGCAACAAATTATCCGCCAAAAAAGCGCCAACTACGCCTGTATTTAGCAGCAATAGCAAAATGTAATAAAACCTTGGACGACTTACAGATTTATCGCTACTATAAATTGCAATCCAAGTTAGCAAGCTATTTAAAGCCAGCAAAGGCAAAGATAAACCATCTACCCCCAATTGATAGCGCAGTCCAATCGAGTCTACCCAGGGTAGAGATTCAGTAAATTGCAAACTTGGGTTAGTAACATCAAATTGAGTAACAATAACTATTGTCCAGCCCAAAGAAAGCGCGATCGCAATTATCGCTCCAAGTCTAAAGCTATTGGGGTTGGCTTTTCTAGGCAATAGACCAATAGTAATTGCCCCTAATATCGGTATCCAAATTAAAGCACTGAGCATCGTTTTCCTAGAATCCCCACATAAATCGCGTCAAAACTAAACCCAATAGACCAACACCGACAATGATTGTCAGCATATAACCTTGAGACTGACCCGATACGCTGTACTTTAAACTTTCGCCGCTAAAGATAGACGCTAAACCTACCAAGTTAACCGCTCCATCGACAACGTAGCGGTCAAACCAATTGCTAAACCGCGAGATTTGATTGACTGCAAAAACAACACTCACGCGGTACAACCTATCGATGTAAAAGTCGTACCCTAGCAAGTCTTGCACCACTCGCCAAGGCAATTGTAGCGATCGCGACCAAGCTTTATGCAGATATACAGTACCGCCAATTGTGCAGCCAATGACGCTAGACAAAAACAGCACCGCCACTGAAGGTTTGTTGACATATTCCCAAGTTGGTAATAACGACCAGCGCTGCAACATCAACGGCACTAACAAATTGACAATTATTAACGACACCATCGGCACAGCCATTGTCCAACCAACTTCCGGTGTCCGTCGCGTCTTTTGTTGGGGCGATCCTAAAAACACCAGTCTAAATAAGCGAGTCAAATTTAAAGCCGTTAAAGCATTAACTACGAGCAAAACCCCAACTAACCAAGGTTGTTCTACCCACAAGTCATCTATCCCTAGTTGCAGCGCCCAAAAACTCCCCAAAGGCAACAGCCCGACCATTCCCGCCGCCCCAACTATAAAGGCTGTGGTTGTGGCTGGCATCCGCGACCACAAGCCGCCCATTTCAGTTAAATCTTGGTTGGTAGTTGTTTGAATTACCGAACCAACACTCATAAATAATAAGGCTTTGGAAATCGCATGAGTAAATAATAACATCAATGCAAACCCCGTCCATTGCTCCCCAATGGCAATAAATACTAGCCCCAAATAAGCGCTAGTAGAGTGCGACAAGGCGCGTTTAATATCAATTTGAGCGATCGCTACCAATGAAGCACCAATCGACGTTACCGTACCAACAACTACTAATGTTGCTAAAGCGATCGGTGACAAATTAAAAATTGGCTGGAGGTCAATTAATATGTAAGCTCCGCAAGCTACTACTACAGAGTTTCGTAGAATTGACGCAGGATTGGGCCCCTCCATTGCTTCATCTAGCCACAAATGCAAAGGAAATTGAGCGCATTTGCCAATGGAGCCAGCAATCAAAGATAATCCTAATAAATTTGCCGTCAAGGGCGATAAATTAGCAGTTTTCGCCCACTCGTATAAGTCAGGATAGTCTAAGCTTCCTGCCATCGTTGCTAAAGATACAACCCCCATCAGCAGTAAAATATCTCCCACCCGCTTTGTTAAAAATGCGTCTCGCGCGGCGGTGACAACTAAGGGTTGAGCGTACCAAAACCCTACTAATAAATACGTTGATAGCGTCAGCAGTTCTAGCAATACATAACTTAAAAGCAAAGAATTACTAATAGCTAGACCGCTCATCGCCCCAGCAAAAAATCCCATCAACGCAAAGAAACGACCCAAAGCCCAGTCTCTTTCCATGTATCCCAGGGCAAAAAGTTGAGCCAAAAGACTTAACCCCGTCACCACTTCCAAAGCGCCCACGTTTATCGACGAGATATCTACACTTAACGTCAAATCTACATCAGCCACTTGCAGCCAATGAAATACTAATCTAAGCGGCTGGTGAGCCCAAGTTAAAGGAAAAATCAGCGTACTATGCACAAACGCTAATACTGTCATCAATAAATTAACGTAAGCCGCCGGTCGCGGCCCTGTACGGCGAATGATGCCTGTAGACCAGGGAAGGGTCAAAACCGCGCCAAGCAAGCCATAACAAGGAATCCACCAACCCACTTGTAGGAGGAACTGAGCCATCAAAATTACCATTTATATTTAAGTAACATTTAATCCCTATAGAACTTCACCAAAATAGTTCCAGGGAACTTAGGAAGATATATAAAGTTGAGATTTTGTCAAAGATCCTTTTATTTATGTCTTAATCCTGCTATTTATTCATCTTAGAGCTTTCAGTCCGCAAAATAATTCCTGAAACTATAAGCTTTATTTATCAGAATTTCTTTACTAAACTTATTTTATGATTTATTAAGTTTATGGATTATTTGCGCGCTCGCCTCTTCTCTTTACGCTTGGCGATCGCTAATTCTTTAATAAGTAAATTTAATAAGTGGTATTTATACTTATCATTAAAAATTATATTGTCAAAGTAACAGCCGTCACTTTATTCTTAAGTTCAGCACCCTAAAGAGCTTGGCTAAAAAAATAAAAATGGCATCCCCCGTGAAAATTCTCATGTGGGAAATTGCCATGAAATATTAGCGTCAAAGACTCGTACAATTGAGACTGATAGGAGAATTAAATGTCAATAGCTGTTGGAATGATTGAGACTAAAGGCTTCCCTGCGATCGTTGAAGCAGCAGATGCTATGGTCAAAGCGGCCCGCGTGACGCTCGTGGGTTATGAAAAAATTGGTAGCGCTCGCGTCACCGTAATAATTCGGGGCGACGTTTCCGAGGTGCAAGCCTCTATAGCCGCCGGAGTGGAATCGGTCAAACGGGTAAATGGTGGAGAAGTATTATCTACTCACGTTATTGCTCGTCCTCACGAAAATCTAGAGTATGTTCTGCCCATTCGTTACACCGAAGAAGTAGAACAATTTCGGATGTAAATAAAGGTAGCCGAGATTTGCGAAAAGCTCGGCGCATTTAGTACAAAATCACAAAAAAAATTATCTAAGGATTAAAACTCATGGCAATTGCCGTTGGAATGATCGAAACTCTAGGGTTTCCCGCCGTTGTTGAAGCTGCCGATGCTATGGTTAAAGCAGCACGAGTCACTCTAGTAGGTTACGAAAAAATTGGTAGCGGTCGCGTCACCGTAATCGTTCGGGGAGACGTTTCCGAGGTGCAAGCCTCCGTAGCTGCGGGAGTAGACAACGTTAAAAGAGTTAACGGCGGTCAAGTATTATCTACCCACATCATCGCCCGTCCTCACGAAAACCTAGAGTACGTTTTACCTATCCGCTACACCGAAGAAGTAGAACAATTCCGCGATAGTGTCAGTGGCAGAGCGCTCCATTCCGGCCCTTACACTAGACCATAAATGCAAATTGCCAAAGTTCGTGGCACGGTAGTTAGCAATTATAAAGAACCGAGTCTTAGCGGTGTAAAGTTCCTCCTACTGCAACTTGTAGATGAGGAGGGACACTTATTACCCAAGTATGAAGTAGCAGCCGATTTCGTAGGGGCAGGGCTAAATGAATGGGTGCTTTTCAGTCGTGGAAGTGCTGCCCGTCAAGTTAGAGGGAGCGAATCGCGTCCGGTAGATGCCGCCGTAGTAGCGATTATTGATACCGTCAGTGTTGACAATCTCTCTATTTACAACAAAAAAGACGACTATCGCTAATTGATTGCAGCATTAAGTTCTTATTTTGGAGAATATACCTATGGCAAAGCGTAGTTCTGCGGCTCCCCCTACCCCTTGGTCAAAAAGCCTAACAGAACCAAAAATTGACAAGACTGCCTACATCCACTCTTTTTCAAAAATTATTGGGGATGTCAGAATTGACAGCAATGTCATGATTGCCCCCGGTACTTGCATTCGTGCCGACCAAGGCAATCCTTTTTACATCGGCAAAAGTACAAGTATTCAAGATGGCGTAGTAATTAACGGTTTAGAGACAGGACAAGTTGTCGGCGACGACAATAAATCCTACTCTGTTTGGATTGGGAGTAATACTTCCATTACTCACATGACCCTAATTCACGGGCCCGCCTACATCGGCAACGATTCTTTTATTGGTTTTCGCTCGACAATATTTAATTCAAGGATTGGTGAAGGCTGTATCGTCATGATGCACGCCTTGATTCAAGACGTAGAAATTCCCCCAGGTAAGTATGTCCCGTCTGGAAGTATGATCACAACCCAGCAGCAAGCAAACCGTCTTCCCAACGTCCAAGAAGCGGATAAAAATTTTGCTCATCATGTCGCCGGGGTAAATGAAGCTTTAAGGGCGGGCTATCACTGTGCTGAGGATGATGCCTGCATTACGCCAATTAGGGAAGAACTAAATAGAACCTACACCTTGAGTCAAACAGATTCTCAAAAAAGTTTTAATAAACAGGAATATCAAGAAATGGGTGTAAATAGAGAAGTAATGGAACAGGTGCGCGATTTGCTGGCTCAAGGCTATCGCATCGGCATGGAACACGCCGACGAGCGGAGATTTCAAACAAGTTCTTGGAAAAGCTGTGCCACAATTCAATCAAATCGAGATTTTGAAGTATTTTCCGAAATCTCCGCTTGCTTAGAAGAGCATGGCGGTGAATACGTACGGATTATTGGCATCGATCCCAAAGCCAAAAAACGGATATTAGAAGCAATTATTCAAAGACCCAGCGATCGCCCCGGTAGCGATAATGGTAGTAGTAGTTATACGCCTAGCCGCTCTAATAGTTATACGCCAAGTAGCTACAGTAGTGCAATTAGTAGCAGTGTATTACCTGCTGAGGCTGTAGAGCAAG
>JACCVJ010000227.1 GCA_013698215.1 Tatlockia sp.
CCTAATGGGATAGAAGGAATTTGCCCAGCAATTAATTGTCTACAGGTTTTATTTTTGTTAAAATAGTTATGGCATCTGCTATTTTGGTCAAGAAATTTTACTGAACCTTCATGGTCTGTAATAGAATTGATTAGTTCGCGGTCGTACTCTGCTGGTTTAACCAAACCTCTACTTGTTTCCCCAGTAGAAATATTTGCTAAGAGTGAGTAATTCCAGCTTAAGTACATCAAGCTCGTGCAAGTAAGTAACAAGGAAAAATTCATGCAATTTGTTGGAATTGATTTAAAGCTTCGACTTTATTTAATCCGATCAAACACTTATTAAGTTAAATTTTACTCTATTTAACCCACTTATGGCAATCAAAGTTTTATTAGTTGATGACGAAATAAATTTTCAACGAGTTATTAATCAAGTTCTTAAACAACAAATTAAAAGTGGTAAGTACGAATTTAATTTTGCTACTAATGGTCAAGAAGCTCTAGACAAAATTGTTTCTGGGCTTAAAGTAGACGTTGCCTTGGTTGATATTCGGATGCCTGAAATGGATGGGTTGACTTTAATTGAAGAATTAAATAATCTAGGTAATTTATCTGTAAATTCAATTATCGTCTCAGCTTATGCAGATATGCCAAATGTTAGAAAAGCTATGAAGGAGAGAGCTTTTGATTTTTTGGCTAAACCAATTGGAATTGATGAATTAGAAGAAGCTATTGGCAAGGCTTATGTTTTTAAAAAGCAAAGTAGACAATTAGCCAAGCCCACAGAAGGAAAACAGACTGCGCGTGTTAAAAGTTTAATTGCTGACCCATCGAGTAAAAAAGTAACTTTAGATGTTGCTTGTAGAATAGCTAAACAATTACCAGTCGGACAACGAGTAGAACTTTTACGTCGGCTAATGGAAGGATTAAGTCTTGACGCATTAATCGATCTTAAATATGAATTAGAAACTCAAGAATACATTGAAATTGAAAACCAAGAAAAAAGGAATAAATTAGCTGTAGAAGTTTATCAGGAGTTGGGATTTGATGAAGCTAAAATACCTCTAATTGCTTTAGAAAAAGGATTTATTGAGGAGAGAGTTATTAAGCGGAATATGGCTTCTGGAGATGTTAAAGATTACGGCATTCACTTGTACTTGCGTTGGAGAGAAGAAATAGGTGGGGTATGTAAAGGTTATTATTTAGGTCCTCTCTACTCTCTTGATGAAAGAACTAAGATACTTGTTTCTTTACTAGGGTACTCGTTAGATAAAGAAACGCTTGCTCCCACTTCGCCCACTAATGATGTAGCAGAGCCACTAACATATGGTGGCACAGACGTAAAGCGTATACCGAAGCCACCAATCAAAATGTAAGGTAAGGAGGTCAATTGACACTCATCCACAACTAAAAGACGGAGGATTCTTTCTTAATATAAATAAATTCATAATAAAATATAATTGTGATCGTAACTTTATTTGTTTATATTTCCTACAACTGATCGCATAATAGTGTCTCAATCTCTCCAAGCTTCTCTTTCAATATTTGGCGAACCTCTTTAAGACGAGAGGGAGCGAGATCGGATATGGCAACAGACTTAATGTTCTGAAGTACTTTGTTTGTTCTTTGTATTTGAGTTAAATTCGTAGTTTCAGGAGTATACTGTCGAATTAGGTCTTGAATTAAAGAACGAGTTTGGTTGAGAGATAGTGATTTTTGTCTTACTATTTCCGTTGCCTGAGTACGAATTGCTAAAGCTTGAGCTTCATTCATATTAAGTTGTTCTGAGGAAAGTTTATTAAGTTCCCTAGCTTTGCTAGATTCTAAACCTTCTACTCGAACTGCTGTTTTCAAATCGTCTGCTAGTTTAAGCAAGGGAAAAATATTATTGTTAATAGATATTGGATTAAGTTGTAGTTCCAAAAGTGTAGCGAAAATTATTTTTTCCTCTGCTTCTTTGAAACTAATAGTCTCTATCCACTGTTGCTGAGTTTCAATATCTGCAATTCTGATTTCACCAAGTTCTAAGTGTTTTTGTTCGCGCTGCAATCGTCTTAGCGCGGTATTAAGAATTTTGGGGATTTTATCTTCTTGTTCTTTTAAGGACGAATCTCGATAACCAAATAACCGAATTAGCGCATTTGCTAGATCCAAGTCATGTAATTTTTGAGAGTGAATACTGGTGACGATTTGCCCTTCAAAAATTTCTACTCTATCTAATGTTTCTTCTTTAAGGAGAAAGACGGCTTTAAGGTTTAACCACTCAATTAAGGAAGCAGCCCGCCACCTTAATTCTCCGTCAAACAACGTGTAACGTCCATTTTCTTGGGGGATTACTACGATCGGAGTCTTTTGACCTTGCCGCCGCAAACTTTCGGCTCTTTCTTTAATAACAGTATGAGGAAAAGCTTGTCTAGGCTGAACAGGATCAGGGTCAATTAAGTTGATAGCGATCTCCTGCACTCCACCCCTATTTGCAAGTCGAGTAGTTAACTGTTCAATCTGCTGCTCCAAAGCAGCTTTTTCCCCAAAGTTGAATGTGTTAACTCGTAGTCGCGTAATTTCTGCTTGGAGTTCTTCGACTTGATCGTTAAGCTGGTGAATCTGCTGTGATTGCCCAACATCTCCAAAAATTTGTTTCATGCCAATTGGCTTAGGTGCTGCCATCTTTCTACTATTCCTCTGTCATCAGCTTAATTAATTCAACTGCGATTGGATCAAAGTTTTTTGTGGCTTCAATTCCAGGACGGTATAAATGCAAGGGTAACCCGACACCACTAGCACTTAAGTAAAAACTCGATTCTTTAATATATGGAAAGCAGTTAATTCCCATTTCTTGAAGCAAGCCTGGTAACGTCTCGCTTGAATCGCCATCTTTTTTAGCTTTTCCTTGTTCGTTAATACCAAGAATATTGCGATGTGGTGCTTTTTTTAAGTCAACTCGTGTGGGTACAAAGCCCAGGATTTTTGGTTTAGGCTTCAATCGCAGTTCGTCAACTTTGTTATAGTACCACTTGAGAAACCCAGCAAATCCCCCAGTGTCTTTATACTCAGGTTTAACCGGGACTAATATATGGGTACTAGCAGCAAGAGCAACAAGACCCATTGGTTCTAAGGATGCTGGAGTGTCAAAAATAATTAGATCCGCATCCAGTGGGTAATCTTCGAGTCGGTCGCGCAAGGTATAGTAGCGACGAGCATTTAAATAAATTTCTTGTATGCTTTGTTCTATTTCTTCACCTCCTTGAATTGCTGTAATTGTTGAAAGATGGTCAGCCCAAAGAGGAACAAGCGGGTAATATCCATCAAAATTTTTATTTAACACAGCCGCAACAGAGTGTTTAGCATCAACCTTGGCAAGCCCTGCGAAAATGCACAAAGAGCCCGATTGGTCGAGTTCAAAGATTGTGACTTTGTAGCCTTTAGCGCCTATAACATATGCCAGATGGCTAGCCATTGTAGTTTTACCTGAACCTCCAGCATTACTAGCAATTGTTAGTCGGATTTGAGTTTGTACTGTTTTGTTCATTTGGTGCAAGCCTTTGACTTTGAAATGTGACCTAACGTTAGTTCACATCCTATTTATTATGGATATCAATCATTGGTTATATTGAATGCTTATTTACTTTAGTAGTTAGTAGAATTCTACTTGAGGATGTGGCAATGTCTCACTCCACTGGGAAGTTAGCGTAAGTTACGTTGCGATCGCCTGTAATCCCAAGGCATCACGCGTGACTGCTGATTCCAAAAGCCCAACCGTTGTTTCTTCGCTTGTGCTTCTGCTTGTAAATACTGGTCTTTAGTGGCTGCACATCCCTGGAGGTATTGGCGGTAAACTACAGCCTGTCCCTCTTTTACCATTTGCAAATTAATCGATTGCTTACCTACATACGATTCGGCTACAGTTCTGCCATAGCGATCTCGCGTTATCGTTCGGACTTGCACTAGCGTACCTAGGGGTAACAGTTGCTTAAGCCTGGATGTCGATTGTTGCCCCAAGGACTTTGAGCGCGTTCGGGAGCATCAACGCAGGCTAGTCGAATCGTCGTCGTCACTTGACCTGACTGACGGATACGCAAGGTGTCGCCGTCGCCTATGCTGACGACGGTGGCGGAGGTAGTCTGGGCTATGGCTGATAAGGGGGTCAACAACAGAGGGAAAACTAATGAGACTTTAACTAATAAGCTTTTCAAAGGTTTCTTCGGAAATTTCTGAGGTGGATGACAATAGTGTTCCCATTTTGGCTGTAACTATTACACTTTTTGCATCACAGCTATTACCTTACGCGCTACTTCAACCGAAACTGATGCCACAGCCGCCGCATCGCGCAGGCGATCGCCCTGATGCAACGCGGCAATTACTTTCTGTGATGAAGGTTTGGCAAGAAAATTTTGCTGC
>JACCVJ010000229.1 GCA_013698215.1 Tatlockia sp.
CCCCGTACCTACAGGCTATCAAATGTCTCCCGGCGTGCAGATAGTGCTAGATGCTATCAAAAAAATTGATGCGGGACAGCAAATTACTGTACTTCGCAATACTGTAGTAGATATGGGATTTGATACAACAGCAGTTGCCCCTAGTAGCAAACCGCAAGCTGCCGAACCCTTGTTTGAGCGCGATGCTCCTGCACCTACTGCAATTAAAATTGATGGCATTAACGAGCCTGCGGTGTCAAGCTACGTTACTGCAATGAACGCTGACGACTTTAAGAGCGCTGTGGAATTGTTTACAACCGATGGTGCATTGCAGCCACCTTTCCAAAAGCCAATTGTAGGACGCGAGGCGATCGCAAAATATATGCGTGAAGAAGCTCAAGGACTCAATATGATGCCCCAACAAGGTATTTCCGAAAAAACCCCAGATGGCTCTAAGCAAGTCAAGGTGACGGGTGTAGTTCAAACTCCTTGGTTTGGTGTCAATGTGGGGATGAATATTTCTTGGCGGTTTTTAATCAATCGTGAAAACAAAATTTTCTTTGTAGCGATTGATATGTTGGCTTCTCCTCAAGAGTTGCTTAACTTAAGTCCTACTAAGTAAAAATAAGGTAGGAGCGATGTATGTAATCGCTCCTATAATTTTTGAATCTGCTCCCGAATTTTTTGCCGAAACTCGATAACTGCGTCCATTGGTTCGGGAAATATTACATATTCAGCTAATAAACTTAAATCTAGTTGTGGCAAAAATTTACTTCTAGCTACAAGTTGATAACTTTCGCCATCTAAGCAATATAAAGTAAAACTATTACTTTCCCAAAACCAAACCTCCGGCACTTGTAAACCTCTATAAATCTTTAACGAATTAATCCCGCCACTGGAAACAATTATCTCAATGGCAATATCTGGGACTTGTTTTTCGCAATTGATACAATAACATTCATCAGGCTCAATTCCTCTGGCTACGCTTTCTTGACGAAAAGTTGTCGAACCTAAACCGTAAAAACGGGTGCGTGTCTCCTCAAAATAAACGTCTAGAAGTCTGCCTGTATTAGTTTTAATAAACTCGTGGCGACGACTGGGCGACATTATTTCTAAAACTCCCTCTAAATAAGCAATTCTCAAATGAGAATTATCTTCTACATCGGCTAGTAAACTTTCGTACATCTGCCAGCTAATATCATTGATAATCACTAACTGCTCAGAATCCGTAGTGTGTCGCTGCAAATCGTCGAGTTTTTCGGCAATAGATAACATATTTCCTACCTAATAATAAATATTCCCCCCCTTTTTTAAGGGGAGTCAAAAAGCGGTGTAGCTGAACTTGACCACTTTATTGACGTGGGTTAGGGGGGATCTCTAGTAGTAAAAGTTACAATCTATATTTTCAAGCAATTTACTTACTTCCACTACGAAGCGCGTCTATTTTTGCCTTAACTAATTGAATATCTTGCCACATTAACCATTTAGGGCTACCTTGCTCGCGGGAGGCGTTTCTTAATAAATAGGCTGGGTGCAAAATTGGCATACATAAACGCCCTTCCCACTCAATCCAAGTACCGCGAATTTTAGTAATCCCGGTTTTATTTCCCGTCAATCCTTTTACCGCCGTCGCCCCAGTTAATAAAATAACTTGTGGATCTACTAACCGAATTTGCTCTAATATGTATGGCTTACAAGCCGCTACTTCCTCTGTAGTCGGGACGCGGTTACTAGGCGGACGGCATTTGATAATATTGCATACATAAGCATCTTCTTTAGCATTTAAACCTACTGAAGCGAGGATTTTATCTAATAATTGTCCGGCTTTACCAACAAAAGGCAATCCCGTTTCGTCTTCATTTTGCCCTGGCGCTTCGCCGACAATCATAATTGGCGCTTTTAAGTCTCCTTTTCCTACCACTGCATGATTGCGAGTTGTACCCAAAGGACAGCGATAACAATGATTGCAATGCTGCGCTAACTCTGTCATGTCAGAATAAGTACCGGGAAGAATCGGAATTTTGGCATCAGTAGGAATTAAATCGGGCTGAGATACTGGCGCGGTTGTGTTGTCAAAAAGGCTGAGTTGTTCTTCGCTATTCATGGAGATTGATTTACTTGCGTAGCGGATCGCATCCTACTTTACTGTGCTTTAATTTTAGACTGATTACGCCCATCGCCTTCCCTAAATTAAGCTATGTCAAAAGTAGCAATTTTTGCTAAGTTTTTCCAAAAATCGGTCACTATCGAAGGTGAGTCCGCTACATTTATTTAGGCGCACTTATTTATGTCACCTCCAATTTTTCGCGATCGCACCGATGCTGGAATTCAGTTAGCTAGAGCAATCTCTACTACTATTACCCAAATGTCGGCATTTACAATTATGCCGCCCCAAGTAGTCTATGGCTTGCCACGAGGGGGATTACCTGTAGCTTTACCTGTCGCTCGTTTGCTAAAATGCCCAATGAGCGCGATCGTTGCTAAAAAAATTACTCGTGCCAAAAATCCTGAACTTGCTATTGGTGCGGTAACTGCCTTTGGAGATGTTTTATGGGAGCAAAGCCGAGTACCTCGAAAGCCTCAACATAGACAAGCTGTACTAAATACGGCTTTAACTACAGCTAAGGCGCAAAATGCTCAATTCAGCCCCGCTTGTCCTCATGTGAATTTAACTGGTGCGATCGCCATTATTGTTGATGATGGCATTGCTACCGGGCTAACTATAGCTGTTGCTGCTCAATCACTAAAAATCTACCAACCTGCGGCAATTTGGCTGTGTGCGCCCGTTGCTCCCCTTTCCTTACTCCCTTGGCTGCAAAAACAGGGCGATGTCTTGATTACACTCCACACCCCCGAACCTTTTTTTAGTGTTAGTAATTTTTACGAGCGCTTTGAACAAGTCCCAACCGATGAGGCTATTGCTTGTTTGCATCAACAAAATGAATGGTTAAGTTATCAAAATTAAGAAAAACTTTACAAAAAACCTACTTTATGCGTTAGCAATTTTGCGATAAAAAATGCTATGGTAGATGGCAAGTACAAAGAAGTATTCTGTTTGATACAGATTAACTAAAACCGGAGTGCAACTTTTTTTAGGCTATAAAGTTTGAAAGAAGCATACTGCCAATGGTTAATTTTTTCCGAGCTTGAATTGAAGCTAGGTCATTAACAAACAGTTGCTATTAAATCTTAACACCAGTGATAGAAAAAAGAAGAACACGCGATTTACCCCAAATAAACGAACGCATCCGCTTCCCGGAAATTCGAGTAATCGACAGTGACGGGGCGCAGCTAGGAATTATTACCCCCACCGAGGCGATGACTATAGCCGAAGAAAGAGGGCTAGACTTAGTATTATTGAGCGATAAAGCCGAACCGCCAGTTTGCCGAATCATGGACTACGGCAAATATAAATTTGAGCAAGAAAAGAAAGCGCGAGAGGCTAGGAAAAAGCAACACACCGCCGACGTAAAAGAAGTAAAAATGCGCTACAAAATTGAGGAGCATGATTACAAGGTGCGGATAAATCAAGCCGAGCGTTTTCTTAAAGACGGCGACAAAGTAAAAGCAACAGTCATGTTTCGCGGTCGAGAAATTCAGCACAGTGACTTAGCCGAAACGTTGCTAAAGCGCATGGCGACAGATTTACAGACTTTTGGAGAAGTGCAGCAAGCACCCAAAAAAGAAGGGCGCAATATGATGATGCTAATTTCTCCGAAGAAGTAGAGTAATAAAATAATTTATAAAGAGACGTTGTAGAAGCGTCTCTTTATTTTATGGAAAAAAGTTATCCCTATTAATAACCTTCTATGGTATAGCCTGCGGCAACAATGGCTTGCTTAATAGTTTCTTCCGAGGCGGCAGATTCTACGGTAACAGTTTTTGCTTGAACATCTACGTCAATTTTGGCATCGGGTTCCATTGTGTGAATAGAGTCAGTAATTGTTTCGCCACAACCATCACACATGATATTGGGGACTTTGAGTTTGAGCGCCATA
>JACCVJ010000233.1 GCA_013698215.1 Tatlockia sp.
TTGCTCAAACTCAATCTGTTACAGATATTGACGTGCAGTTATTTCAGGTGAATCAAGATTCAGGCGATCGCAATTTAGTTTTTACTGGTACAGTCAAGCTATCTTCGCAATTTTTGCCTGCGCCAACACCGACAGATTTTTATTTTGAAAACCCTAGAATGTATGCTTGGAGCGATGAAGAACTATACAAAACTGGGATGTTTCACGGTACTCGGTTTCAAGGAGTTAAGCATATTCGTCAAGTTAGCAATAATGGTATTGAAGCCGATTTAGAGATTTTAGGAATTGATACCTTTTTTAGCCATATTCAAGAGCCAATCTTTCAAATAGATGTAATTCTAATAGACGCGGCGGCTCAACTAATTGCTTACTGGATAGCGGCATCAGTAGGCGTTGATTTTCATACCTTCCCAGTGCAAATTACCGCTTTTAAGCAATACCAACTCCTCCCCCCAGGAAGCCCGGTTATTGGTAGAGGAAAAATGAGCTTTACAAGTGATAGACAAATAGAAGCCAGCGTGATTTTTTTTGATGCTGTTGGTAATATAATCGCTCAAATTGAATGCTTGCAAGAAGTATTTATGTTTGTTCCTACCAAATATCATAAATGTTTTACGTCGCCCATCAATGCTTATTTATCTGATAGCTACCTCCAAGACAAAACTAATCTAGTATGCCGTTGCTTAGAAGAATTTTCTCTAGATTTTTTAAAGGAAATGGGAGGAATTATTGCAGTGACAGTTGCTTATTTAGTATTGAATAAGCAAGAGCGAGAATTTTGGTATAGTTTACCAGAAAAAAGCTTGAGGCGTAACGAATGGTTGCTAGGAAGAATTGTTGCTAAAGATGCTGTTCGCCAGTGGGCGAAACAACATTTTGCTCTCGAACTTGCACCCGTAGATATTCAAATTTTATCGACAAGTTTAGGTAAACCTGTAGTACAAGTTCCAGAATTAGCAAACCTAACTCCATTACCCGATATTTCAATTAGCCACAGTCAAAACTTCTACGTGGCGGTGGTTTCTAGTGTAGGATTGCAAGTTGGGATAGACATTCAAAAGTTAAATGCTGTTCGCAGCGATGATTGGCTAGATGTAGCTTTTAGTTGTCTGGAGCTTGCTATGTTAAGACAATTATTGCCAAAAAACCCTGACTTGTTAATGGGCGCTTGGTGTGCTAAAGAAGCTGCTGCAAAAGCCGCAGGAATTGGATTACAAGGAAATCCGCATCAATGGCAAATAACAAGTTATAACTTTTTAAGTCAAGAAATTACGATTTCCTATGATCAAGAATATTTTATAAGTAAAATGTATTTTGGCAAAGAAGAAATTGTTGCTATTTGTCAGAAATAACCTAATTTAATCAAGAGGAAATAAAATGTCTGTATTAAACATTGAATCTATCCAAGCAAAAGTAATTGCGGTACTTCAAGATATGATTGCTGATTGGGAATTGGATGATATTAATGAAATTGATGCAGAAACTAAGTTGATGGAAGATTTGGCTTTTGAGTCTTTAGACGTAGTGCAGTTTGTAGTATCTTTAGAAAAAGAATTTGAACGAAGAAACTTACCGTTTCAAAACTTATTTATGCACGACGGTGATTATGTAGATGAAATCAACGTTAAAGAAGTTGTAGAGTTTTTAAATAAAAATATTTCAATCTAAAGAGAAGTAGTTTTAATTTGCTAACTAATATAAGCTTTAGCTGATAATAATTAAAAACTCCTATGGTTTTTATTTTCCAAAAGGCAACTATTCGCGTTAATTTAAAACAACTAGCCAAAGAAGTGGAGATTTTTAGCGCTATTGCAGGTATGGGTGAATTAAAAAAATATTAGACGATGAACGATAGTGAACTAGACATTTTCTTAGAATACCTTAAGCAAAACCAAGGTTGCGACTTGACGGTTTACAAGCAATCAACCTTGCAGCGTCGCTTAGGGGTAAGGATGGGTCAAATTGGCATTGATAATTACAGCGCCTATTTAGACCATCTTAAACATCACCCTGACGAGCTTGCTATCTTACTTGACACTGTTTTTATCAATTTTACGGGCTTTTTTCGTGATGCTGATGCTTGGGAGTATCTAGCCAAGGAAGTTATCCCCAAAATTCTCAACCGAAAAAAAGCTCACGAACCCATCCGCATCTGGAGCGCTAGTTGTGCATCGGGAGAAGAAGCCTATACTTTGGCGCTGCTATTGGTAGAAGCCTTGGGAATAGAGCAATACTTGCTGCAAGTTCAAATTTACGCCACCGATGTAGATGAAGCGGCTTTACGTCAAGCACGACAGCATCGTTATACTAATGCTCAAGTAGCAAGTGTCCCCCCAGCGCTTTTAAATAAGTATTTTGAGCTAACGCCCCAAGGTTATGTTTTCAATCCTACCCTGCGCCGCCGAGTAATTTTTGCTCGTCACAGCTTGCTTGAGGACGCACCTATTTCTAAGCTTGACTTACTGGTGTGTCGCAATACACTGATGTATTTTAACCAAGAAGCCCAAGTAAAAATTCTGGTTCGCTTTCATTTTGCCTTAAAAAACCTTGGCTTTATCTTTTTAGGGAAGGCGGAAACTTTAGTTAGTCGCTCGTTTCTTTTTACCCCTATGAGCGTCAAACACCGAATTTTTAGTAAAGGAGCTAACTTAGAATCTAATGATGTACTGCTGTTAAGTAATAAAAATCTTAAAAGAAACATCGACCCGTTTACAGACTCTAAAGGCTTTTGGCAATCGGCTTTTGAAACAAACCCTATTGCTCAACTAATTGTAGCGCCAAACAGCAGACTTATCGGCGCAAATAAAAGTGCTAGAACTTTGCTAAATATGTCTGTTAAAAATTTAGGCTATTCGTTGCAAAAATTGCCACTTTTTATTCAGTTAGGAGAATTAAACTCCCAAGTGGAGCAGACTTTGCAAAATCGCTCTCCAGTTACGCTCAAAAATGCCCAATGGTCAACCGATGGGATAGTCTACGAGTTAAATATAGATATAGTTCCAATTTCTGATTATCAGGGTGGATTTTTAGGCGCAAGTATAACATTGAGTAATGTTACACCTTCTAAGCAATAAAAAGTGCGATCGCAACTTTATTTATATTAACTAAACTTATTTTTCTCTATTCTAATCCACAATCTCCTCATAAACTATTTTTATTTCTAAGTTATAATTGCAATCTCCTAACTTTAAAAGATTATGAAAAAAGTTTTAATGATTGGTTTAGATGGAGCAACCTTTTCTCTTTTAAAACCACTAATGGATGATGGTATTATGCCATTTTTAAAGGAGTTTATCAGCCAAGGAGTACAGGGCGATTTGATGTCTACATCTAATCCATTAACGCCCCCAGCTTGGACTTCTACAATTACAGGTAGAAGCCCAGATGTACATGGTATCTATGATTTTTTACATCCCGAACCATCGGGGGACAATGTTTTTTTAAAATTTAATGATTCCCGTAATATTCGCTGCGAAACATTGTGGAGTATAGCTAACCGTCAAGGTAAGCGCGTAACATCTTTAAACTTTTATGGAATGTCCCCACCAATACCAGTCGATGGTTATTTGATTTCGGGTTTTGTTCCCTGGAAACATCTCCGCAGTGCGACCCATCCGCCTAGTTTATTTGACACTTTAAAAGCTCTACCTAACTTTAACTATAAACATTTAGGTATGGATGTTAGCGAAGAAAAAAAATGTATTCAAGGCTTAGAATCAAACGAGTACGAAAACTGGATACATACCCAGTCAATAAGAACTAAAGCTTGGGCAGATATACTCTGTCATTTGATGGAAACTGACCCGACCGAGCTAACTGCAATTGTGTTTGATAGCCCGGATAAATTACAACATTTATGTTGGCGTTTTTTAGATCCGCAATTATATAAAAATTACACCAGTCCCCAAGATATCCACATCCGTGAATTATGCCTAACTCACTACCGAGAACTAGATAGTATTATCGAGCGAATTGTTAGTTTAGCTGGAGAAAATACGAATATAGTTATGACTTCCGATCATGGATTTGGAGCGACTACGGAAGTAATTTATATTAATGAATGGCTGGCAAGAAATGGTTATTTGCAGTGGTCAGACACAACCCAAATAAACGGCAATGGTAAGCTAACACCCGACCGAATGAAAGAGCATTTGATGATGATAGATTGGAAAAAAACTGTAGCTTATTGTCCGACACCAAGTAGCAATGCTATCTATATTAAAAGCAGCAAGGGCGCTAATAATGGTGTGAAAAATGAAGATTATGCAGAATTTTGTTATCTACTAAAGCAGCAGTTATTAGCTTATCGCAACCCTACCGATGACGAACAAATTTTTGTCAATGTAGAGTTGAATCAAGCCAAAATTAATCAACAACCTTGTATTGAATACTCGCCAGATATGATAGTTAAGTTGCGTGATGGCGGGTTTGTTTCAATTTTGAAGTCAGAAAATGTAGTTATACCGCGAAAAGATCCTGAAGGGACTCATCGCCCTAATGGTATTTTTATCGCTAGAGGAGAAGATATTAATCCTCAAAAACAAGTTGAGGCTTTATCTATTTTGGACGTTACCCCGATTTTGCTCCATTTATTAGGATTAGCTGTACCTAAAGATTTAGAAGGTAAAGTACCACCAGAAATTATTGCCGAAAGTTCCTTAAAGAGTTTTTCAATTAAGTATCAAGGGCAAACTAAAGCCTTGGATGCAAGTAACAATAAAAAAGAAGTTTCTGCGGAGGAAAAAGACGCTTTAATGGATCAACTAAAATTATTAGGATATATGGATTAAGTTAATCTCCTGTATCTTATGAACTTTAAAAGAGCAGGGGTTAAAGCCTGCTTTACAACTTTTTAACACGATGCCAAAAGTTATTATCGATCCTACTAAGGACATTTTTTTAAACTACCAATGTTTGGGATCGGGTGAGGATTTAGTTCTTATTCACGGTTTAGGTGCTAACTTAGCGTTTTGGTATCCTGGAATTGCTGGGATACTATCTAGGCATTACCGAGTAATTATTTATGATTTAAGGGGACACGGTAATAGTAGTATGCCTAGTTTTGGCTATACTGTAGCAGCTATGACGGTAGACTTGCAGGTATTATTAGACCAGCTTGGAGTAGTAAGCGCTCACATTGTCGGACATAGTTTTGGGGCTAGAATTGCTTGCCAATATGCGATCGCATATCCTGAGCAAGTCAAGTCTCTAACTATAGCCGATACTCAGTTTTACTGCTTGCAACCAAAAATGCAACTGCGCGACTGGTTTTATTGGCATATTTGGAAAGAAAAACTTATTGAGCAAGGGGCAGATTTACCCTCAGAAGATGAATTTATTAGCTTTCATTTGCTCACAAAATTAAATCAATTTAATAGTAAATCGATTGACAATAAATCGGTTCGCAAACCTTCTTTAAAAAATCGAGTATTAGGGCGCAGAAGTCAACAAAAGTGGCAGAGCTTAATGGACAATACTATGGCTATCAAAGAATTTGATGAAGATGTAATCATTGCCACAGATTTTAGCTCAATTTCTAGTCCTACTTTAATAATTTATGGTGAATACTCTCCCTGTTTGCCTACTTACTGGAAATTAAAAGAACTACTACCCAATTGTCAATCTAAAATATTGCCTAAAGTAGGGCATTTTCATCCGGCGGTGCAACCAAAGAGATTTGTTTATAATTTATGGAAATTTTTACGAAAAGATGCAAAAGCAGAAGAATTATTTGCTTTCTCATCCACAGAGAAACTATAGCAAATGATTCAAAAAAAAGTAGCAATAGTTACGGGGGGTAGTAGTGGAATTGGTCGAGCGACTTGTATTGCCTTAGCAAAAGCAAATTACTGTATTGTAGTTGTAGGTACTAATTTACAGCGAATTAATGACACCTTAAATTTGCTACCAACTTCGGGGCATTTAGGCTTATCGCTAGATGTAACCAAAGAACAAGCAATGACAAAAATGGCGACTAAAACTATAGATTATTTTGGCAGAATAGATTTATTAGTTGCTAGTGCAGGCTTGGGAAAATCTACTTCTGAGCGGCTTGTTCCTTATGCTACTGCATCGCTTCCTTACGATGAATGGAAAGCAATTTTAAATGTTAATCTTACCGGAATATTTCTCAGCAATCGGGCAGTTTTGCCAATAATGATCGAGCAAAAGTTAGGACATATTATTAATATTTGCTCGTCTTCTACTCGTCATGGTTTAAAAGGAGAACCCTATGCTCCGGCTTACTGTGCTTCTAAGTTTGGTGTAGTTGGTTTGACAGAATCTTTAGCACAGGAAGTTAGTTCTTATGGTATTCGCGTCCAAGCAATTTTTCCGGGTTTAGTTCAAACTCCAATGATTGCTCAAACGGCATTAGTAAGCCGCTACGGTGGAGTAATGAACGTTGATGATGTTGCCGAAACTATTATTTATTTAACAACTCAAAAGATAGATGCAACAATTATTCATCCGCATTTAATACCATTTATTCAACATTAAAGGAAGCAGTAATTTTGATTAATGATTTAACAGATAAAGTAACTATTATTACTGGGGCAAGTAGCGGTATTGGTAAAGCTTGCGCTAATTTACTAGCAAGTCAAGATGGCAAAGTAGTTTTAGTAGATATTAATCAAGAAAAGCTCGACAATACTGTAACAGAAATCAAAAAAAACGTAGATAATTCAGCGAAGATTTTTGGGCTAAAACTCAATGTTTGCGATGAAGCGGCTATGAAAGAAATGGCTGCTCAAACTTTAGCAAAGTTTGGGCGAATTGATTGCTTAATTGCCAGTGCGGGAATACTACGCATTGGCAACAATTTAAGAACAGTAATAGACACTCCACTTTCGGAATGGGAAACAATATTGCAAACTAATCTTACCGGAACTTTTTTAAGTAATCAGGCGGTGTTACCTGCAATGATTGCCCAAAAACAAGGAGATATTGTCAACATTTCTTCGGTATCTGGTCGTCAAGGACGGGCTTTTGATGCGGCTTATTGCGCCTCTAAATTTGGCATTATTGGGTTTTCGGAATCTTTAGCGGAGGAAGTTGCAGCTTACGGGATTCGGGTACAAACAATTTTACCGGATGCTGTAAATACGCCGTTGTGGGATCAAAATGGCCCCCAGTCTATGAGAGCGGCTTTAGCTTTACCGCCGGAAAGAGTCGCCCAGTTGATTTTGCATCTGATTACTCTCCCCCGCGATGCTTTTATGTTGAATACAGTAATTGCGCCTTTTAAGGGGCGAAAAAAACGTACTAAAGATAAAAATACTTGACGGCGCAGAAGTCAAGAGTAAACTAATTTTGCTGCCATGACCCGATAAAATTTAACTATCCTCCTCATCAATTGCTATGCAACTTACTCACACTCCAGCTATTAATAACAGTCACAGGCGGCAACTTGCACCCTTAGAAATGCCTGTACGTTTGCTGCTCGGCCCCGGCCCCTCTAATGCTCACCCTGATGTTCTCCAGGCTATGAATACACCCCCGGTGGGACATTTAGATCCGGCATTTTTGACGCTTATGGATGAAATTCAATCTTTGCTGCGTTATGTGTGGCAAACTGAAAACCCCCTAACTATTGCTATTAGTGGCACGGGAAGCGCGGCAATGGAAGGGGCGATCGCAAACTCTATTGCACCGGGCGATACAATCCTTATTGGTGTAGCTGGTTATTTTGGCAATCGTTTAGTAGATATGGCGGGGCGCTATGGTGCAGAAGTACGCACTATAACCAAACCTTGGGGGCAAGTTTTTAATCTCCAAGAACTCCGCAGCGCCCTAGAAGCCCATCGTCCGGCGATTTTGGCGCTAGTTCATGCTGAAACCTCTACCGGGGCGCGTCAGCCGCTTACGGGGGTGGGGGAATTGTGCCGAGAATTTGACTGTTTGCTATTAGTAGATTCGGTGACAAGTTTAGGTGGTGTGCCGTTATTTTTGGATGAGTGGGGAGTAGATTTAGCCTATAGCTGTAGTCAAAAAGGTTTAGGTTGTTCCCCTGGTGCTTCGCCGTTAACAATGAGTCCCCGCGCCGCAAGAAAGTTGCAACAGCGCCAGACAAAAGGTAGTAACTGGTACTTGGATATGGAGTTATTAAGCAAGTATTGGGGCAAAGAGCGCACCTATCACCATACTGCCCCGATTAACTTATACTACGGCTTGCGAGAGGCTTTGCGGTTGCTATCACAAGAAGGAATAGAAAATTCTTGGCAGCGCCACCAACAAACGGTAGAGTATTTGTGGCAAGAGTTAGAAAATATAGGTTTAAAGCTGCACGTAGAGCAAGAATTTAGGTTGCCAACACTAACTACTGTCTGCATTCCTGAAGGTGTAGACGGGAAAGAAATATCTCGCCAGTTACTTAATGACTACAATATTGAAATTGGCGGCGGTTTGGGCGAATTAGCTCAAAAAGTTTGGCGAGTTGGCTTGATGGGTTACAACAGTCGCAAAGAAAATGTAGACACACTAATTGCCGCTCTAAAACAAGTATTGCCCTAGCATCGTCACCTTTGCCAGGTAACATAAGTTAAAAACCTAATTTAGTTACCTGCTTTTATGTCTGCAAATAATTTAACTCTTAATTTGGTTGAAGGTTCGGTATCTTTTAGCTTCTCTGCTGAATCAGCCAGAGAAATGCAAAATGCGATCGCGCAATTAATGACTAATATTAAAGCGGCGGGGGTAAAAACTCCTGGCACTAAATCTAAACCTCAACCAAGCCTAGAGTACCGCTTCACAGGGAATGTATTTCTTGAGATTTTCTGCAATCCTAATATCTGGGCTACCCCTTTTGCGGCTAAAGTCTTAATTACTTTGCGAGATGATCATGTTCGCTTAACTACTGAAGCTGAACTAACTCGCGTAATTGAAGACCTTAACCAGTATTTAGAACAGGCTCATTGACTCACTCACGGCTGAAGACTCGTTTTTTTGATAAAATTTATCAGTTAGAAGCTTGGAGCGGTTTGTTTTTAAACGTCTACCAAACTCTAACTGTTAGGGTTAGCCGATTTTTGGATCAATCTTTGCAATGTGGGATCTCCTCTCTCTACCAATCTCCGTTAACTGATGGG
>JACCVJ010000238.1 GCA_013698215.1 Tatlockia sp.
CTCAAGATTTGCTACTCAAGTTACTATAAATCAACACTTATTATCACCTATGGCAATGCACGTTACTTGGAACTGGCGCACCTGCGAAGAACTACCATACCTGACTTGCAGCCTTTTGGAGCCTTGGAAACACGGCTTTTTTACGCAGCAATTTTCCCCCCGCACTCCTGCGGAGATTACCTCAATGCTGCACGATCAAGCAGAGGCTTACAGGGTCAAACAAGTTCACGGTAATGTTGTGCTTAGTCCTAGTGAAATTCACGCTACCTTAGCTGAAGCTGATGGTTTAATTACAGAACTTCCAGGACAAGCAGTATGGGTAGCCAGCGCCGACTGTACGCCCGTACTTATTGCTGATTCTAGTACCGGAAACGTTGCAGCCCTTCATGCTGGCTGGCGGGGGACGGCGGCGAAAATTGTCCTTAGTGCGATCGCCAAGTTACAATCCCAAGGTAGTAAGCTTGAGGATTTGAAATTCGCTTTAGGCCCAGCGATTTCTGGAACAGTTTATCAAGTATCTCATCAAGTAGCGTTAGAAGTAGTATCTAGTATTGGTTCTGACGATTCTAAGTTAATGCAGACATTACAGGAATTGCCTAATCCGCCAATATTACCCGATTCGCATCCCGGACGAGTAAAACTAGATGTGCGACGAGTGATTGCTTTGCAGCTAGAAAACTTGGGTATAAGTCCTGAACAAGTAGCCGTTTCTCCTCATTGCACTTATTCTCAACCAGAGCATTTCTTTTCCTACCGCCGCGACAAACTAAAGTTAGTTCAGTGGTCAGGTATTGTTAGCTAAATTTACCTAATTGAAGGGCGGTGCATTTTTTGTAATTTCAACATAGAAATACATATTATTAACCACAAAAATCCTACCCCATAACCTGCAATTACGTCCGTAAACCAATGCACTCCTAAATATAGCCGACTCAAACCAATTGCTCCAATTAAAATTACTGTCAGGCTATAAATAAGCTGAGAATATTTAGGATACTTAGTTGCTAAAAAGTAAGCAATTAATCCATATAAAACTAAAGAACCTAAAGCATGACCGCTCGGAAAACTAAAAGATGTTTCCGTAATTAAACCTTTCCAAAGCTGAGGGCGTTGTTTAGTAAAAAATAGTTTTAATCCTGTATTTAAAATTGCTGCGCCTAAACAAGCTATCAAAAATATTTTTGCTTCTTGGCGATCGCCTCGCAACCAAAGTACAAAAAAGCTAACAATTACAACTATAATTACAAAACTAGGATTGCCTAACCAAGTTATTGCTAACATGACAGCATCCAGATTTGGATTGGCAAATTGATGTACCCACAACAAAAAATTGGTATCAAAAGAAAAAGCTTCTCGCTCTAGAACTTCTGAAAATAGTTTACTTAAAATAAATATTATTAGTAAGCAAGCACTTAGCCCAACTATACCGACAGTGGCAATTAGAGAGGCTAATTGAGGATAAACATGATGAAACCATATAAATGATAATTTACGCAGCATAAAAAACTTGTATAACCAGACTATTATAATTTAAAATCTTAGTAATCATAGTTATTAAAAATATAGATAATGTTTTAATAATAGGTTAATTGGGATATTGATATTTTTGTCTCAAATTACAAAAAGGTTTTTTCCTATCGCTAAGTAAACGTAATAAGGCGATTTGTTATCTAAACTAAGTAGTTTCAATGTACTTACTAAAGGTCAAGAAGTCGGAAAGATAGAAAATTTGTGAACAGATGCGCTAACCACTAAAAAGTTTTTCTAACTCACTTACATCTTTCTAAGTTCTTGACTTTCATTCTCTACAGTGAAACAGTCAACCTAAATTACAAGATTTCACGATGAAAACCTCAAAAACAATTGCTATTAGCGCAGCTTTACTCGGAACTATAGGTTTTAGTGGGCTAATTCGCACGGTATACGCACAAAGTCCTCAATCTGCGGTTGCTGTAATGCGTCAACCTCATAGTAATAAATTAGTTGCTGAAGCTAGTGATGGTGATGGCGAAGCTAATGATGCTACAGAAACACAAAATCATCGTAAATACGCTCAATCTTCGACAACAACTGAAGCTAGTGATGGTGATGGAGAAGTCAACGATGATGTAGAGGAACAAGAACAAGCTAAACTTCAACCTTTGGCTAAAATTACCTCCTTGCAAGCCCAGC
>JACCVJ010000414.1 GCA_013698215.1 Tatlockia sp.
TAAGATCCTGGTGAAGAACTTTGAAAGCACCCTGACGAAGGCGACAACGAAGCTCAATCTTTGCTTTGTTAGGCTAATGATCAAAAGGCTTGCAGCTTCTTAGAGATGTCAAATGGGTTCTATAGAAAAAGATGTCAAATCGGTTCTATAAAATGAGCAAAAATTGAATAGTTTTTGAACTGGAAAGTGAGTAATCAATCGATTTAAATTACGGATGTTTAGAGGTGGATGGCAAATTTGCCCTCCACCACTCCTAATAAGTATTTGTAGGTGTTTTGAGTGCAGGAGGGAATAGGATCAGCGTTATTTTATTTACCTGCTTTTAGCTCATTTCGCCAACGAGCAAAAATCAAATTTTTATGCTCTTCTAATCTCGTACTGATAGTACAACCAAGGATTTGTTACATATGAAACAATTTATATCAGCTATTTCAGTATTGTTAGCAGTAGTGTATGCAGGACAAGCGCAAGCTGTAACATTTGCTGAAAGCAGTGATGCTGGTGACAACCTCAGTACAGCGCAAGTTATCCCATCGGGGACATTTTCGCTCTCTTCAATCTCTGGAAATTTATTTGAGAATGATGCTGACTTATTTCAAATCTTTTTAACAGGGAGTCAGACATTTTCAGCTACAACTAAAAATGCCCAAACCGATCAAATTCCAATTGACAATCTTCTAGGGATTCCTACAAAATTAGTCGCCGATCCGCAGTTGTTTTTATTTGACTCTGCTGGTAGGGGAGTGTATGCAAATGATGATAGTTTTGGTTCTTTACAAGCTACGCTTTCATCAAGTGTGTTTTCTCCTATAGAAGCTGGCATTTATTACTTGGCAGTTTCTAGTTCTGGTTACAACCCTGTAAGTAATGGCACAAGAATTTTTCCTGATGCACTATCTAGTGAAGTTCTACCGAGCAATAGTAGTTTTGTGCTAACTGATTTTGTAGGTACAAGTACTACTAATGGACGCTACGAGATCGCTTTGAGCGGTGCTAAAGCTGTACCTGAGCCGACATCGATCTTAGGTATATTGTCTCTCAGTGCTTGGGGTATTGTTAGGCTAATGAAAAATAAAATTAAACAAAAGTGACGTTGCTAGGCAAAGTGTTTTCTGTATTTTGCTAGTCCAATTCTTTTAGATTAGGCTTAATTTCAGCTAAAAACTAACTATATATTTGCAAATTTCTCAGTGCATATTTGTAGATTTTTAAAGGTTATAAACTTTGTTAAAACTAACAATTTACCTAAGAAAATGCAAATAATTTAAACATCATGTTTCTAAATATTGAAACAAGTTTTTGGTAATAGCAAAATTTCAATACTAAATAACTGGAGAAAAATCAAGATGGCAAGCCAAGAAAGTATAGTGCAAATGAATTTTAAAAAAATTATTGCTTTAGGAGGAGCAGTATTAACAATAGCTATAGGTACAGTAATCCTACCGCAATATGCAAAAACTTCCGATCATGATGATGGTGAGGTTGATACCAAAGGTCGCAACCTTAATTTGACAGATTTATATGTATTTCGGGAAAAAGATCAAAATTCTCAAGCCAACAGTGGGGATTTAGTTTTGATTATGAACACAAACCCGCGATCGCTGGCTCGTCAACAGTATTACTTTAGCACCAGAGCGCGGTACGAATTTAATGTTAGCCGGACTACAAATAACGATGCTACTCCTACAGGTAAACCTGATGTAACTTTGCGATTTGAATTCGGTGCGCCCAATTCTAGCGGTCAACAGGAAATTAAACTAACAACCCTGCGTGACGGTAGCACAAGTAACATTGCAATGGCAACAACTACTCCTATCAGTAACGCAGCAAACCCAGTAGTTAAGAAGGTTTCAGTAAGTGGAACTAATTTAAGCGTGTTTGCTGGGTTGCGAGAAGATCCGTTTTTCTTTGATGTAGAACAATATTTTCGAGTCCGTGCTGGAGCGCTAAAAATTGGACCTGCGGTAGGCTTTCGCCCCCCCAGTACCGCCGTTGACTTTACTAGAGGTTATAACGTAAATGCGATCGCTGTGCGCGTACCAATTAAATTTCTCCAAGGCTCAACTACTGCAAAAACTTTTGATGTTTGGCAAACAATCTCTGTAGCGGGAGCGAGTAACAAATACAATCAAGTTGAACGGTTGGCTAGACCAGTTATCAATGAAGGCTTAGTTGTTACTAATGATTTTCTCAATGCCCTAAACAGCGTTGGACCTGACTTTGAAGCTGCTGCTTTAGCTGGTCAACAACCCGCTGCTAATATCGCTGCACCGATTGTTGGTGAAGCCGCAAAAACCCTAAAAGCCATTGGCAATAGTGACGAACGCACTAATGCTCTATTAGGGGCATTTTTACCAGATGTGATGCGAATTGATACCACCAATACAAGTGGGTACGGTAATGCTCTTAATGCCAAAGGTAGCCCGATTCGCGGTCGCTTGCTCAAGGATGATGTAATAGATATTACATTAGGGGTGTTGACTAATGGTGCAATTACAAGCGATAACGTCTCCTACGAGGGTACACCAGGCAACCCAGCCCAAGGACACAATTCGTTAGTAACCTCCTTTCCTTACTTAGCTCTACCCAACTAGATCCACTTTAATTATTGATGCACTGCTAATGCGAACAAGCGCTTAGTAGTGCGAACTTTTTTTGTAGAGATCAAAATGAAAGCTATTAATTATGAGAAAAATAAAAATGCAGCCCCAGAAGCCATAAAACGCCTATGGTTGTTGCTTTTGGTTGTATTGCCAGTTGCCAGTATCTGGCTGGGTTTACGTTTTTTAGATCGTAATCAGCTTGATAGTCCTTACCGATACAATTTGGTTCGTCCCTCGTCAGGAACCATTACCCTAGAGATAGGCAAAGAAATTAGTTTTTACCAGCAACGTATCCGCCAAAACCCCGATGGTGGCTTAGATCGAGCCGGACTTGCTACCGCCTACCTAAAAATGGCTCGTGCTTCAGGAGATGTTAGTTGGTATTTATTGGCAGAGCAAGCGGCGCAAGAATCCCTGACTAAATTGCCTTTTAATAATAAAGGGGCGGTTTTAGCTCTAGCGAAAGTTGCAGAAGCTAGACATGATTTTAATAAAGCGATTGACTTAGCTCAAAAAGCGCCTAGTGACAATGCTTCAGGAGTTTTGGTTACAGCAAACCTAGCGATGGGTGAAGTAGATAAAGCAAACCAAGCGGCGGAAGCTTTAGTTAATAGAGTTCCGACTATTGGATCTGTAACGCTACAAGCTTTAGTAGAAGTAGCCCAGGGTAAAGACCAACAGGCAATGCAAGAGTTTCAGCACGCTATAGCGATAGAAGAAGCAGGAGAAACGGGTAGCTCAGTTTGGGCGCGAAGTCTCCTAGGTCGGCTTTACTATCGACAAGGGCAACTGGAGACTTCGCGCAAGCTCTACCTAGAAGCACTGAGAGTTATCCCTCAATATCCCCCAGCACTTTTAAATTTAGCCCAATTAGAGATTCGCCTTGGCAACTACAAAGCCGCCGAGAAGCTTTACACGCAATTTTTTCAATTTGTTAATAAGTCTCCCACAATATACGATCACATTGTGTTGCGGGGGATGGCTCGCATTCAGTACTTACAAGGCGACTTTCTAGGGGCGAAAAAGTGGCAAGATCGAGCCGAAGCAAGATTGCGGGAAGATTTAGTTGGCTTCGGGCATCGGCGGGAGTTAGCGCAGTTGTTACTGGAAAGTAATCGCAAAGAGAGTATAGCTGAAGCTCTCACCTTAATGCAAACAGAAATACACGTTCGCCGAGATCCAGATACCCTAGCGATCTTAGCTTTAGCCCTTGGTCGTTCGGGGCGCTGGAAAGAAGCTCAACAAGTTATGAACCAAGCGCGGAGTTGGGGCATCCGTGATGCGGGCATACTTGCTCAAGCAGGCTCAATTGAACGGGAGTTAGGCAACACAGCCCAGGCTAATAAATTCTTTCGACTTACTCAAAAAATAGACCCCCAATTTAACGATCAAGCTCAAAAGGCTGCGGGGCTTGGAGTTGGACTTGGTGTGAACTAAAAAACTTATAAATACTTATATTAGTGGTGAATTAATATGCAGAGAAAATGGCGGCTTGTTGGCTTGAGCGTTATCTCGTTCATCGCCTCGCTTTTAATCTCATTTACTTTTGCGAGTTCTAGCTATGCTCATTGGGCTGACTTGTCGGTAGCGGAAGTTGTTGTAGGAGAAACAAAAACTCAAATAACTCTGACTTTTCCTACAGGTTTGACGGCGTTTGCAGACGAGAATAAAGACAATCAGCTATCAATAACGGAAGTTCGCAGCAATCAAGCTGCTTTGCAAAGCTTTTTTAGCGATCGCCTCCGCCTGACTGATGATAAAGGCGATCGCGCTGCAATGACTCTCTCCTTACAAGCAGCTACCCAGACCGCTTTGCAAGCTACGGCGGGTACTCATAGCACCTTGCTACTAACTTATACCTGGCTCCAACCTGTCCAAGGACTAAAACTATACTACAATCTATTTTTGCCAGGAGTATCTACGGCTCGTTGCCTAGCAACCATAATTTATCCTAAGCAAGTACAAAACTATATATTCGATCCCAATAATCGCGAACTGTCCTTAATTGCGGGTTCGATCTGGCAGCAAACGGGAACTTTGCTAGTAGCAATTTGCGTTTCTTTCCTATGGGGGGGAATGCACGCTATGTCTCCAGGACATGGAAAAACAATCGTTGGAGCTTACTTAGTGGGGGCGCGTGCTACTCCCCAGCACGCCGTGTTTTTAGGGCTAACGACGACTATTACCCACACTCTGGCTGTGTTCGCGCTAGGGCTAGTAACGCTTTTTGCCTCTCGCTTCGTTGTCCCAGAACAGCTATACCCTTGGCTCAGTTTTTTATCGGGTCTGATGGTAGTAGCGATCGGGTTGAATTTGTTTATTAGCCGACTACGAAATACTCATTTTCACGCCACAACGCACCATCACGCCCACGACGGATACTCCCATCATCACCATGACGGTAACCACCATAATCATTTACCCCCAATCACTGACGAAGCGTCTCCAAGTTGGCGTAGCTTGCTAACTCTAGGAATTTCGGGCGGTCTTGTTCCCTGTCCTTCAGCTTTAGTTGTACTACTGAGTGCGGTTGCTTTAGGTCGGGTTGGTTTTGGACTTGTAATGGTTTTGGCGTTCAGTTTAGGACTAGCAGGAGTGCTTACTGGTTTAGGATTGCTGCTGGTTCGCACTAAGCGGCTTTTTGATCGCCTACCGTTGCAGATGCGTTTAGTTAGAGTATTACCTGCTGTCAGCGCTTTTTTTGTGGCATTGCTCGGATTGGGCATTACAACTCAAGCATTGATGCAACTTGGGCTGGTGAGATTTTAACTAGACGATTGGTTCCTTTTTTTAGTCAAGGCAAAATTCAGAGTAAAGAGAATCCAATGCTAAAGCAATTATTTTGCTTAACTACTATTTCTGCGGTACTAATTCCATGCTTGAGTGCATCTACTTTTGCTCGTCCTCTATCTATAAATTCTCAATATCCAGAAGTCCTAAATCCTAAAACCAATTCATCAATTTGTTACATGGAAACCAACGATGGTAGGACGTTGAATCTCAATATTTTATGTACAAAAAAGCTCGAATCAAACCCATGGTTAGCGCCTACCCTTAAGCCTGCCGCACCAGTAGGAGTGAGCAAATTCAAGTCGAGCAATACTTTTATTTCTACTAAATGCTACTTTGTAGACAATAACGGTCGCCCCTGCAATACTAGCAATTAATTAATTTCCCATTGCCATAAAATATCTACCACCCGCATTATCCCAGCTTTTAAATGGCGGCGATAGGTACTGAAAGGCAGATTAAGTAATTCTGCCGCCTGTTCTTGAGTCAAGGCAGGCTGTAAATAAGTACGATGCAACACTCGGTAAAGTTTTTCGTCTCGTGGGGAAGATAAGAGCGATTCAACGGCTTGCTGCACCAATGCTTGTAATGCTGCAATGCGTTCTACCATTCCAGAAGTGTCACCTTCTACTACTAAGCGCGATCGCAATAGCGGGTTTTTGTGCAGTGCATCAGCACGAGCAAAGTTTCGTAACGCCGATTGGGCGGCTGTCTCAAATTCTGCCCGACTCAGCACTAACAATGGTTCCTGCGATGTAGGTAAAGACTTTGCTTGGGCGGAAGCATCAATTTCTCTTTGAGCTAATAATTTCTGCCACGCCGAAGCTGATAATACTCGCCAATCATGCCCGTAAACTCCATAGCTTCTGTCTCCGACTTGAAAATCCGCTTCTGGTAGGCGGGTCAAGTCTGCATAAGCAAACATTTCTGCCCAAAAATCTGGTTTGGCACAACAAAAGAAGGTAAAAGCAAGCTCTTCTGTTAATCTATGGTGTTGGACAAAGTTGATAAAAATCAAACTTTGCGTAGCTGATACCTCTTGATAAGTATCTCTTGCCATCCAAAATCGAAATAAAGTTACACCTCCACTTGGCGGTAATGGAGTGCAATGGAGGCGCAAATAATTCTGACAAGCGATCGCTCCTGGATCTATAGCTAAGTCTTCCTGACTAGCTTGGTGTAAAGCTACCATAATTACAAAGCCTGCTACCTGCTGCTGGGCATCCCGAAAAACGATCGTACCTTGGGGTTGCCTCGTTAGCCAGTGCGCGGCTATTTTTGCACTGGCTTCGCCTTCATGTTCTGTCACTATTTTTAAGAGTACGGGCAAATCTATCTCTCTCAGTACATCCGTCTGCAAGCTACTGTTTTCTTGCCAAACAAAACGGGGACGCACCGCAGAATTATCCCGATGCAGGAAAATATAATCAAATAATATCCGATGTTGCTCTTGACCGTGGGTTTGCTGTAAGCGCAGTGTATAGTAATTACGAGCGCGGTGGTGCAATTCGGCGTACCATTGGGTATTACGCCATCGCACGTCAGTAATTAATACTTCTCTAGCTAAATCGTGGGGAAATAAACCAAACTGTCCTGATTCAATAGACGATAATTCCCGCAACCACGCAAATAATTCATGGACATCTGCCATATTTAGCATTTGTGCCAATACGGCTTCTGTAGTTATCCGTACTAAAGCACAAGCTTCTAAAGCCATGCGGTGGGCTGGGGTTGGTACATCTTGGACAAATTTTTGCAGTAGAGTTTTGATGACATCTGGCACAGATTCCAGTTGAAACGAGATTTGCCCGTCTTGGGCAAATACATCAGCAATTAGTGACAAAGCTAGAGGATAACCATGAGTGAAATCTACAACGGTTTGGTGTGCCGTTTCCGGGATATCCCTTTTTGTTAAGTAGCTTTGGCTTTCATCGGGGCTGAGGTTGCGTAGCGGCAAAGTATGAATGAAGGCTTGCCAGCCTTCATCGGTGCGCCAAGCTGCGGAAGGGGCTTGGCGACTAGCTATAACTATGAGTGTATTCTCTGGTAATTGCGGTAAAAATACTTCCCGCAACCATTGATCTAAAGGTGTTAAAACTTCGTAGGTATCGAGTAAAATCACCTGCCGTTGACTTTGAGAGTCAAGTTTTTGTAAAACAAACTCCCAGGTATCTAGACTTGTTACTACTTTTAAAGCATTAATAAAAGATTCTGGTGTTGGATCTATGTTACGTGCATCTAAGTAAATTGTTTTTACATGGTTATTACTTAGACGGCTAAATTGTTTGAGTAAGCTTGTTTTACCGACACCACCAGGACCAAATATATAAAGTAGATAAAAAGGTAATTCCAAAGCAGCGATCGCCTTGGTAAACAATTCAAGTTCGCTCTTGCGTCCTACAAAGCGGCGATTTCGCTCTGTATTCAAACGATCTGCCAGCGACGGTAACATTAGCCATTCCTCTATCAATTATTAATTATCAATTATCGCAGTTTGAGGGTAAAACAAGACTACTATGTATTCACTTTCGGTTAATTTAGAGCTGCTCGATAGTGCCTGTACCCCCGGCTACCTAAACACTATTGAACGTTGTCTTTTTCAACGCCACTAAGTCTGATTTGAAGCCTACCCATAGGACAATACTTTTCGGTTAAGCCCAAAACAGGTAGAGTAAAAGTCGTGCCGAAGAGTGTCAGACCATTCAATGCAATTCAAGAAATTTTCGTTGCTCACACAGGGAATTGAATCGGGGGAAGTGCTAAA
>JACCVJ010000250.1 GCA_013698215.1 Tatlockia sp.
TTTAAAGGTGGTCTAAATCCACAAACAGGCGGTTTGTGGTTGACTGATACAGCACACCATCACCTAGCTTTGGCGGTGCTATTCTTGGTCGCTGGTCATATGTACCGCACTAATTGGGGTATAGGACACAGCATTAGAGAAATTCTTGAAAATCATAAAGGGCCCTTCACAGGCGACGGTCACAGAGGTTTATATGAAAATATGACCACCTCTTGGCACGCTCAGTTGGGAACAAACCTAGCAATGCTGGGTTCGGTAACGATTATTGTGGCGCATCATATGTACGCGATGCCTCCGTATCCGTATATAGCGACAGATTACGCTACTCAGCTATCGTTGTTTACCCACCATATGTGGATTGGCGCTTTCTTCATTGTTGGAGGAGCCGCCCACGCTACGATCTTTATGGTGCGAGATTACGACCCGGTCGTAAACCGCAACAACGTTTTAGACCGAGTGCTACGTCACAGAGACGCGATTATCTCCCATTTGAACTGGGTATGTATGTTCTTGGGCTTCCACAGCTTCGGGTTGTACGTTCATAACGACACCATGCAAGCTTTAGGCCGTCCTCAAGATATGTTCTCGGATACAGCAATTCAATTGCAGCCTGTATTCGCGCAGTTCATTCAAAACATTCAAACTTTAGCTCCAGGAACTACGGCTCCAAACCAGTTAGAACCTGTTAGCTACATCTGGGGCGGTGGAATTGTAGCGGTAGGTGGCAAAATTGCCATGATGCCGATGGCATTGGGTACGGCGGACTTCATGATCCACCACATTCACGCTTTCCAAATCCACGTCACAGTCTTGATTCTCCTCAAGGGCTTCTTGTTTGCTCGTAATTCCCGCTTGATTCCAGATAAGGCGAACTTGGGTTTCCGGTTCCCTTGTGACGGGCCAGGACGGGGCGGCACTTGCCAAGTATCCGGTTGGGATCACGTTTTCCTAGGCTTATTTTGGATGTTCAACACTATTGCGATCGCCGTTTACCACTTTAGTTGGAAAATGCAGTCGGATGTGTGGGGAACTATAGATGCCGATGGAACGATAGCGCATATCACTGGGGGCAACTTTGCTCAAAGTGCCATCAACATTAACGGTTGGTTGCGCGACTACCAGTGGGCGCAAGCAGCGCAGGTAATTCAGTCCTACGGCACATCTCTATCAGCCTACGGCTTGATATTCTTGGGCGCTCACTTTGTTTGGGCATTTAGTTTAATGTTCTTGTTTAGCGGTCGCGGCTACTGGCAAGAACTAATCGAATCAATTGTTTGGGCGCATAATAAGCTGAATTTTTCCCCAGCAATTCAACCCCGCGCTCTGAGTATTATTCAGGGTCGAGCGGTGGGAGTGGCGCATTTCCTCTTAGGAGCGATCGTCACGATTTGGGCTTTCTTTGAAGCTCGAATCATCTCGGTAGGTTAGCGGTCAGCTTCTAGGTGCCAGCATTTCAGCAAGTGCTGGCAACTGGGAGCTAAATGGAAGCAAATTCATAAAACCTATGGCAACAAAATTTCCAAAATTTAGCCAGGATCTTGCCCAAGACCCGACAACTCGTCGGCTTTGGTACGGGATTGCTACAGGCAACGACTTTGAGAGCCACGATGGCATGACAGAAGAAAATCTTTACCAAAAGATTTTCGCAACTCACTTTGGTCATGTGGCAATCATCTTCCTGTGGACCTCTAGCCTCCTGTTCCACGTTGCTTGGCAAGGCAACTTTGAACAATGGATTAAAGATCCCCTCAACGTTCGTCCGATTGCTCATGCGATTTGGGATCCTCACTTTGGTAAAGCCGCAGTAGATGCCTTTACTCAAGCCGGGGCTACCTATCCAGTTAATATTGCTTATTCTGGTGTTTACCACTGGTGGTACACCATCGGGATGCGGACAAACAACGAACTGTATACAGGTGCAGTGGGTTTATTGCTAATAGCAGCAGTATTTCTGTTTGCTGGTTGGCTCCACTTACAACCTAAGTTCCGTCCTAGTTTGTCTTGGTTTAAGAGTGCCGAGCCACGCTTGAATCACCACTTGGCAGGTTTGTTTGGCGTTAGTTCTTTAGCTTGGGCTGGTCACTTAGTCCACGTTGCTATTCCCGAATCTCGCGGACAGCACGTAGGTTGGGACAACTTCTTAACAACCTTGCCTCACCCCGCAGGTTTGCGTCCTTTCTTTACTGGTGATTGGGGTGTTTATGCCCAAAATCCAGATACCGCAGGTCAAATATTTAGCACTTCTGAAGGTGCTGGTACAGCAATTTTGACCTTTTTAGGTGGATTCCACCCTCAGACCAAATCGTTGTGGCTGACCGACATGGCTCACCACCACTTAGCGATCGCAGTAATCTTTATTATTGCGGGTCATATGTACCGCACCAACTTCGGGATTGGTCACAGCATTAAAGAAATGCTCAACGCCAAAAACTTTTTTGGCACCAAAACTGAAGGTCAATTTAACTTGCCTCACCAAGGTTTGTACGACACTTACAACAACTCGCTCCACTTCCAGTTGTCTATTCACTTAGCAGCTTTAGGTACAGCGTTATCGCTCGTAGCGCAACATATGTACGCCTTGCCTCCCTATGCTTTTATAGGGCAGGATTTCACAACCCAAGCGGCTTTATATACCCATCACCAGTACATTGCTGGATTCTTGATGGTAGGAGCTTTCGCCCACGCTGGAATTTTCTGGGTGCGCGATTACGACTCCGAACAAAATAAAGGCAACGTTTTAGACCGGGTACTGAAGCATAAGGAAGCGATTATTTCTCACCTCAGTTGGGTATCGCTATTCTTGGGTTTCCATACTTTAGGTTTGTACGTCCACAACGATGTAGTAGTGGCTTTCGGTACTCCTGAAAAGCAAATCCTCATCGAGCCAGTATTTGCCCAGTTCATTCAAGGCGCTCACGGTAAGGTATTGTACGGTTTTGACACCCTACTATCTAACCCTGATAGCATCGCTTCTACGGCGGGTGCGGCTTGGCTACCTGGTTGGTTAGATGCCATTAATAATGGTACTAACTCTTTATTCTTAACAATTGGACCTGGCGATTTCCTCGTCCACCACGCTTTTGCGCTCGGTATTCATACTACCGTGTTGATTTTGGTCAAAGGTGCTTTGGATGCGCGTGGCTCTAAGCTGATGCCCGATAAAAAGGACTTCGGTTATTCCTTCCCGTGCGATGGTCCCGGTCGTGGCGGTACTTGCGATATCTCAGCTTGGGATGCTTTCTACCTTGCTATGTTCTGGATGCTCAACACTATTGGTTGGGTAACGTTCTACTGGCATTGGAAACATTTGGGGGTATGGCAAGGCAACGTCGCTCAGTTTAATGAGTCGTCAACTTACTTGATGGGTTGGTTGCGAGATTATCTCTGGCTGTACTCTGCTCAGTTGATCAACGGTTACAATCCTTACGGGATGAATAACTTGGCTGTCTGGTCTTGGATGTTCTTATTTGGACACCTAGTTTGGGCAACAGGATTCATGTTCTTGATCTCCTGGAGAGGTTACTGGCAGGAGCTAATCGAAACTCTAGTCTGGGCGCACGAGCGGACACCGCTTGCTAACCTAATTCGTTGGAAAGACAAGCCCGTTGCTATGTCTATCGTTCAAGGTCGTTTGATTGGACTTGCTCACTTTACAGTTGGTTATGTCCTAACTTACGCAGCCTTCTTGATTGCTTCAACTGCTGGTAAATTTGGTTGATAATTTCAATTAAAGTGTAGTTGAATAAATCAAATCCCCTGCC
>JACCVJ010000341.1 GCA_013698215.1 Tatlockia sp.
TGATTGTGCTTAATTTTGAATTTGCTTAGTTAAGTTGACAATACCCTATTCAGGACTACCAAGAAAACTTGCATTCTAAAATATATATAAAGTGCTTAACTATACCAATCCATCTATAAATATTTGACATTTTACAAGTTTAATATTTAAACTCACCCCAAGGTAGAGGTTAGCAATTAAAAGGGGATCACCATTAAGAGTAGATGTAATTAGATCGTATTTTCTAGTTTTAGACAACAAGCGAACTACCTACACTGTAAAACCCAAAATAAGTAAGCTAACACAGCAAGGGATCACTAATGCTTAAACGGAATATGGTAACTGCCGCGCTTGTAGTAGCTGGAGTATTTGCCTCTTTAGAGTACACATCTGTAGCTCAGCAGAACCAACCCGCGACTCCAAGAAATCAGTCAACAATAACACTATTAGATCGGCAGTTTATTATTGATGCAGCCCAGGGGGGGATGGCGGAAGTTAGCCTCGGTCAAATGGCAACGCAGCGAGCAACTAGCAACGCGGTGAAACAGTATGGGCAGCGTATGGTTCGGGAACATACCCAAGCAAATAAAGAACTAATGGGGTTAGCGTCCCAAAAGGGAGTCACCCCGCCGAAAGATATGGGTTCCAAATATAAAGCAGCGATGGATCGACTGTCGCAGCTTCCCAAGACAAGTTTCGACCAAGCATACATAAACGAGGCAGGAATTAATGGTCATCTTGAAAGTCAGGCAGTGTACCAGCGCCAAGTTCAGCTTGGTCAGGATCGGGATTTGAAAGCTTTTGCTGCCAAAACTCTGCCGATAGTGGTGAATCACTTGCAAATGGCTCGCAATATGCTCAGTAGCACTGGCGCAGTGAATCAGAGTCGCTAGGGTTGCACACGCTGAAATAGGCTATAGAGTTTGCATTCTAGATGTGGAAACACAATTAGGTGCTTAAGCAACGTTGGATAGTTTTGCATTAATGCACTTCAAAAAATAAAACGTTGCCAAACCAAGAGATATTAACTGTTAATAGTTGTAGGGGTTCTGAGGTTCGGAAATTTACTTGAGGGATTCCTGTATCGTTAGTTAGCGTTTTCCTCGTAAATTTTCGGTAATCATTTTACCCTCAACTTCTAGCCAAGTATCGGGTGGGTAAACTTGACGACTTGCAGTGAGTTTAACGGGTAATCGCATAGGATAAGCATCGGCGGCGCCGCAGGTAATCACAAACCCAGACAGTAACAGATATTCTGGCGTAGTTCAGGTGAGTGAAGCACAAATCCTTGTAGCTTGAGTTTTCGCCCTGCGTATGAATCTGGCTCAGGATAAACATTAAGCGTCCGTACCCAGTCTAAGAGGATCGCTCTTCTGTCCGACCGGAAGAGCGAAATGCTTGGGGTTGTATTCGCGCGTTGCCCCTAAAAAATTAGTCACGCCCCGTTAGAGTGCAGTAGTCGGGGTACAACAATATTAAAACAGAAAACAGTAATAAGCCTGTAATGCTTACAAATAAAGCTATTTAGAGATTAGCTTCAGGCAGGGTATGATTAGCTTTTGCTCCATTCCTACCATGTACATACATGATAGAACTATGTATATACATGGCTTGTTGCCATTTTTTGTTCCATTACTTGTCGCGCCCCAATCTGAAGGAAATCGAACTTCAGCACCGTTTGCTCGACTGCCGCTTGACATTTGATTGTTTTTAATGTTTCCTTGAGAGCTTAGTAGAACACTTCGCGGCGCTCGTGAAATAGTTTTCCACTCAGGTTTAATGGAGCTTCAGTAGCTAACCAAATTGCTGTATCTGCACCTTGTTCAGGCGTTCGCGGCGCACCACCACCGCCCATATCAGTTTTGACCCGGCCTGGATCGAGCGCATTGACAGTAATGCCTTTGGTTTGCAACGCTTTTGCCAGCATAATCGTTACGCCATTAAGCGTCAGTTTTGACAAGCAATACAGCAGTTCTCGATTGAATGAGATAGAGTGGGAGGCATCGCTACCAATTATTAATGAGTAAATAGATGAAAGCTTACTCAAATGATTTTCGCCAGAAAATTGTGGAGACCAACAGGAGAAACCTGGAGTCAATCCAGCAGACAGCAACTAGATTCCATGTCAGCTACAGTTTTGTTTGGAAGCTGATTAAGGGTTATGAACAAACTGGTCTAGTCAACCCCAAGCCTCATGGAGGAGGAGCTAGACCCAAGCTTAATTCTTCGCAATTAATAGTGGTAGGGCAGTTGGTAGAGCAAAAAAATGATGCCACCTTAGAGGAGTTAGTGATCCAACTGGAAGAAAAAATTGGAGTCAGAGTCAGTCGAGCCACCATGGGACGAGTGGTGCTGAAGCTCAAGTTCACCCGAAAAAAAAACTTTGCATGCCACAAAGCGAGAAACCGAGCGGGTACAGCAGTTGCGAGTCCAGTATTGGCGTGCAATTGGTCAAGTGAAATTAGAAAACTTGGTATTTGTGGATGAAACAGGCGTAAACTTGGCAATGACACGGCGCTACGCCCGTTCTGTCCGAGGTAGCCGTGCCTATAACCACGCTCGGATGCGGGCGCGGACAAAATGTAACACTAATTGGTGCAATGGCACTAAGAGGGCTGGCGCGGGGAAAAAACTATTCCTGGCGCAACGGATGCCCTAGCCTTCAAAACCTATGTAACTCAGGTGTTAGTGCCTAATCTCTGGGTAGGCGCGTGTGTCATTATGGATAATCTGCCGGCTCATAAAGTAACGGGTATTCGAGAAGCGATTGAAGACGTTGGTGCAACAGTCATCTACTTATCGCCCTACTCCCCAGATTTCTCGCCCATTGAAAACTGTTGGTCAAAGGTTAAAGAGTTTCTGCGTGCAAGAGCGGCACGAACCTATGCTCAGGCGGCATCTTTTTGGATGAATTATTCATCCAAAAAATGCCTTTTAGACCAAGCTATTACCGATGCTCTCGCTGCGGTGACTCCTCAAGATATTATTGGCTGGTTCACCCATTGCTGTTGCTATGTTTCACCCAACTGAGAATTGCTGTA
>JACCVJ010000386.1 GCA_013698215.1 Tatlockia sp.
ATAATGTAGAACAACTGCAAGGGGAAGTGGAGCGCCATCGCGTCGAATTAGAAGGGGCTTGGGAACACTTGCGGGGGGAACAGCGCCGCTTGGAAGAGCAGCAAGGTACGGTGTTAGACGATAGTACCAAGCAGCAATTGCAACAACTGCTCGATCTTTTGGCAAATAGTGTCGCCCCCAAAGCAACTTTAAAAGAACAGTTAAATGTTTCGATACAAACTGTTGATAACCAACAAAATATCTTGGGTCATCATTGGCAACAATTCGAGCAGCAACGCGCTAACGCCGAACGGCAGCAAGCAGAAGTGGATAATCTTAAGTCAATATTGACTAGCCGCACAACCCAGTGGGAGATGGATCAAAAGGCTCTGGAGCAAGATTTAGTAAAACTACAGGTGCAAAATTCCGCTCGCAATACAAAGCAAGAAGACGCACAAATTCTCGGTATTAAGTTACGCAAGCAAGAGGAAATTTATCATCAATTACATCGATTAGTCGCTCCCGATAATCTTGATGAAGCTCAAAAGGTGGATTTGAACGCGCTAGAGAATATGTCTTTAGAGCAGCTAGAGCAAGTAATTCAAGAGTTGCAAAGAGATTTGGCAGGTGCTTCGGGCTTTGTTAACGATCAAGAGGAAGAACTCAGACTTTTACAGCAAAATATTGATGACTTACAAGGAAAGATGAGCCAAGCTAGCGATCGCGATGTCTCTAGGCTAAGAACTGAACTAGCTGAGGAGCGAGACACCTATGAATTTTTAGACCAAACTTTAGTTGGTCAGCGTCAAAACTTGCAGGAGCGCAAACAAGTTTTAAATCAGCATCAGTCGGTACTGTGGCAGCGACAAGGGATTACGCCAGCGACTAAACAAGAGGACTATAAAAGTGATTTGAGTCCGATTATTGTGCAAATTGACTCAATCAAGCAGCAACAAGCAAAAGAACTACAAAAGCTGGAACAGGAAATTACGCAGTTAGGGGCGCACACTCAGCAATTGCAAGCAGATACCCTGGGCAAAACTAATTCACAGCAAACTGTCCGCCAGCAGTTGCAAGAAATGGAGTCAAACCTATACTCTCAAGCTGCACTAACGGCGCAGTGCTGGGGTAAAGTCAATCTTTACGAAGAAATGCTGCAACCAATTCAAGATAATTTAGAGGGGTTAAAGCATAAGTTAAGGGCAATTTCTGCTAGTGTTGAAAACTTGCAAGTTCCTGACAAGCAAAGTCAAGTAGAGCAAATTCGAGACAAGTTGTTAAGTTCTGTGGTTCGTTAAATAAAAAGGCTGTTTAGGGTGGAATTAAAGAAATCCAACCATTTTCTACTTTAGCCACTTCTCCTCCAGGAAAGGGATCGGTTTGGGCTTTATTAGGGGCAAAGATCAGGGCAATTAGTTTCTCAATTTGCTCAAAGTTAGGACTGCGATTAAGGGCTTGAAAAAGAAGTTGGCGCAGGACTCGGCGTTGCAAGGCTAGGGGGGAAGCTTGCAGCACCTGACAATTGAGTTTTAGCCGTTCGTGGGGGTGACGGGCTTGGGCGTACAGTTGTTGGGCGGTAAGTTCTAGATACTCTACTTCACAATGCAATAGCTCGGCGGTTTGAGCTAGAGAGGTTTCTACTTGGGGGTTGAAGGATTGCAAGTAGGGCAATAGTTCGTGGCGGATACGGTTACGAGCATATTTCAAGTCAAGATTGGTGCTATCTTCCCAGACAGGCAACTTCGTAGCTTGACAAAATTGGGCAGTAGCGGCTCTGGTAATTTGGAGTAAGGGGCGAATTAGTTGAAGTCCAGAATCGAGCCGTCTCTGCCAAGAGAGCGCCTGCAAGCCATCGGCTCCGCTCCCACGAATTAAATTGTAAAGTAAGGTTTCCGCGCGATCGCTGCTGGTATGCCCGGTGACGATGTACTGGTAATCGTGGGCTAAGGCAATGTCACTTAAAGCCTCGTAACGCCATTTTCTAGCGGCGGCTTCGCTAGGTAAAGAACGGTCGGTAATAGCCCCGTAATAGGGGATTGACCAGGCGTTGGCTAGGTTTTCGACGTGGAGGGCGTTTGCCTCGGAATCGGTGCGCCACCGATGATTGCAGTGGGCAATCCCTAGCATCCAGCCCCACTTAGGTTGTAAGTCTAGCAAGAGTTTGATTAAGCATAGAGAATCTTGTCCCCCAGAAACCGCAACTAGCAAGAGCCGATCTTTGGGTAACAGATGGCGCACTTTCAGGGTACGGTGCAAAGTAGCATGGAGCGGTGTCCAGGGGGAGAAGTCGCTCATTTTTTTAAAATTGAACTGGTAATACTAAACCTACACCAATAGCTAGATCGTTATCAGCCCGGACTCGTAAAGTTTCAAAAGGTGAGGAGCCTACCCGATTAGTTAAATAAGCTTCTAATTGGGGGGTATTTTCCGCCACTCCAGGTTGCCAGCGCAAACCCACAGTCCACGGAATAGCATTTTCTAGAGTATCGCCTGTAAAGGCATTGCCGTCACTTGTGAAATTAATTCCGGCTTCGGCGATCGCATCTAAATCTCTATTTAGCGCCAAAGAGCCACCCAAATTGAACCCCGCAAGTTGCAAGCCATTGCGTTGAATGTAGCCCACTGTAGGTGTAAACCAAACAGCACTTCCGCTTGTAAATTGATAATGAAAGGGGGCGGAAAGAGTAATAATAAATAATTCCCCATCACTTTCATTACTAAAAGCAAACCCGCCTTTATCTAAGTTTCTTTGCTCAAACTCATTGCGATTGTTATTAATCAGGTTAATCAGGACGTTGTTTGAGCGTGCTAAGGTGGCGACAGCGCTCAAAGTAAAAGGATCGCCATCGGCTTGATCCTGAAATCTAATTTTGCCACTAAAACCAAATTCTGATTCGTCTATGATGCCGGAAATATAGTCAAGAAAAATCCCAAATTCCAAGTCGTTTAATAGTCCGTAGCGCAAAGAAGTTAATATCCCTTGGCTGCCACCAGCAAGATTGAGAACAGCCCTGTTACTAGCAACCGTACCGCCGTCTAAAAAGGCAAATCCAGCTTCACTACTAGGTTGTGGCTCCTGAGTTGTGCCACTCTGGGCGTAGCTGCGATTAGCACCCGTAACTCCTGGTAAAAATGTTACGCCTAGCCCCAAAGACGTATAAGCGCGATCGCCTACCACAGACATGGCTCCGGTATTGCCTAAAGTGTTAGAAACAAATAGATCGGTAGCTAACCGAGGATTAACTAGGTAGCGCAAGCCTGCATTAAAAGCTACTGTACGAGCCGGGAGTCCGGTTTCGCGGTTAATGGAGTTATTGCCCGTAAAGGGGACAAAGGCATCGCCCCAAAGTAAAAGTCGGGGTAAGACGCGATAAGTTAGACCCCCAGCGACACCGAAAGTTGTCCCAAAGGAGCCAGAATCGGCGACGGGTGGCGTACTAAAATACAACGCATGGCTATCGGGCAAAAAAGCAATTTTTGGGGATAATGTCAACGAGGTGCGATCGCTCAGTGAAATTGTATAAGGTATTTCTAAAGAAGTAACCAGCCCGCTATTTCTCCCCTGGTCGGCGACGGCTCCTGTTGTAGCATTCGTAAATCTGTAAGGTCGTCCTTGCAAGCCTGTAGAAACAGCAATTACCCCGCTAACAGCTTGACTTCCCGATGAATTTTCCCAAATTCTATGTTTGCCTTGAAAAGTAATTTCTTGAAAGAAATTCGGGCTAGTGTCATCGGCGTTAATTCTTTTGACATCAAAGTTCCCTTGAGTACCAGGGCCGGAATTATCAACGGTTTGAGCGTCTACCGTTAGTTCTAGGTTATCGGTTACGCCCCAAGTAAGACCAATTGTTGGCTGACCTGTCAAACCAGTATCACTAGCATTTCCCGCCGGAAAAGATTGGCGGTAACGGGTATTAACTAAAATTTCCCCTTGACTTAGTTGCTCGGCGGTGGTCAATGCTGGGTGACGATGCAAAGGCGATCGCGGTGTCTTGTCGGCGGTGGCTTGGGCTAATTTTAGTGGGGCTGTTGTTGCTGGCAATACTTTTGTACTATTAACCGCCGGAGCATAGGCGATTTCTCTTGCCATCTCGATTAATTTTTGCGGCGCTCCTGGCTGGGTAACGCTATAAGTTTGCTCTTGTTGCTCCCATAAAATTGATGAAAGTTTGGGAGTGGTTAATAGATAACCGCGCAAATTTTTACCTAGCGCAATTGGTGTTGCCAATGCTTGATATTGCTTAAATTCTTGATTATTCTGGTCTAATTTGCGATTACTTACGCCAACATTTCCTACCAAACAGGAATTTATTTGCTCTGGACAGTCAAATATATTAACTTCTAAAGTAGATTGATTTGCGGAAATAACTCTAATAAACCTGTCATCCGGTGAACCTAGGCGATCGTTGAACCAATTTGGCGATGGGAGGCGAATTGCCCATCCGGGGGGCAGACTGCGGCTGACAATCTGTAACCACGAATTACTAACAGGGGTAGCAGAGACTTCAAGCGCACTACCTACCATACTTAAAGCTGATGCTATTAGTAGCCAAGAGCGTAGATCGGTTTTATATTTCACTTTATTTAACGGTTCATGAGTTAACGCTAGGAGTACGGGCTTTGTAGTAGTAGTAATTGTAGGCATTACCGTTATGTTTTCTCAAGCCATTTACGACTAGTCCCAAGACATTAGCGCGAGAAAGTCTTAAACCATCTAAAGCCTGTCTGACCACAGCCCGGTCAGTTTTACCCATTCTGACTACTAGCACAATTCCGGCGGTATGAGTCGCTACTATACTGCTATCAGCCAGACCTAAAATTGGCGGCGTATCGTAAATTACTAAGTCAAATTCTGTCCGCAATTGGGTCATAATATTCTGCATCTTTTTAGAGGAGAGCAGTTTAATCGGGTCAGGAGGAATTTGACCTGAGGTGATCACAAATAAGTTATCCCCTAAAGGCGATCGCTGAATTGCTTCGTATATCGGTAAATTAGTGGAGATAATATTGCTTAGTCCTTGTTCGTTAGACAAGCCTAGGCGGGAATGAACTTGAGGTAGGCGCATATCTGCATCTACCAGTAACACTTTTTGCCCCATAGCGGCAGCAGCTTGGGCTAGTTGTACCGATACCGTCGATTTGCCATCGCCTTTTTGGGCGGAACTAACAACTAAAGAATTTATGGGTGTGTCGGAACCCAAGAAGTTGATATTGGTATGCAGAGAGCGAAAAGACTCCACAAAAGGAAAGTAAGATTCATTTTGGGTGCTACTCATACTAGGCAACACCAATTTATAACCTTCGGCTTTCTTTTCTACCTTTGCCTGAGCTAAAGGTGCAAGTTGCTTAAGACCTTTATTAAAAGGAATTATCCCCAGTAGCGGCAATTTTGTTAAGTCTTTAAGGTCTTCAGGAGTATGAAACACATTATCTAACCTTTCCGCTAGTAGCGCCGCCGCCATTCCGGCTATAACTCCAGCGATCGCCCCTAGTACCAAATTGCGTTTAATATTGGGGGAAATGGGTTCTTTTTCTAATTTAGGAGCGGCTATTACTTGCCAAGGTATTTCATTTTGGGCATTTTCTATTTGTAACGATTCGCGTTTTTCTAAGAATCTGTTTAAGCTTTCGGTGGCTACTTTTAATTCTCTTTGCAAGTCTGTATACTGACGAGCTAAAGTTGGCAATTGCTCAACGGATTGGTTTAATCTATTTTCGGCTTGGCTAACTTCTGCTAAACGGACTTCCAAGCCAGAAATTTTTGTTGATAGTTCTACTAATTTATTACCTAATATCCGTTGCGCTTCTGCCCTTAATACTGGAAATAAGTTCTCGCGTTTATTACGCAAGGATACCATATTTGGGCTGTCATCTTGAAATCTCGTTGAATCTGCCCCAATTTGACTTTCTATATCTCGCAGTTGACCTACTAATTTTTGATATACGGGGGCTTCTTTTAGTGCTTGAGCGGTATCAGATCGTTCTTGAGAATTTGTCGCTGCATAAAATGCTGGATTATCAGCTAGCGCCGCCCCCGACTGAGCTTGAAAACTTGCGTACAACGAACGGGTTTCTGCTAATTCTTTTTGTGTCTCTAAACGCTGTAATTGGACGTTATCGACTTGCTCGGATAATTGCTGGCCTTTAACTTCTGGATCTATAAAATTATATTGTTGCCTAAATTGTTGCAGTTGCCTTTGCAGGCTATTGACTCGCAATTGCAATTCCGGTAGTTGGGAATCAACAAAATCAATGCCCTTGCGCAGATTGGTTTGTCGCTCTTGGAGGCTGTATTTTAAATAATCTTTAGCTAACTGTCGCAGCACGAACTCAATTTTTTCTTTTTCGGTATCTTGGTAGCTGATATCTAAAATATTTGTTTTTTCAAAGCGTTCAATAGTCATCGCTTTCAGCATGGCACTGTAGTCAATATCAGGGTATTGCTGCGATAGTTGGCTAATAATTGGAGCCATTAATTCAGGACTGAGTAATACCTGAATTTGCGTATTGTAATCTAAACCATTTTGTTGCACATTAGGATTTACCCCAGGAATTTGGGTTAATCCTTCTAGTTTATTTTCTTTAGTTACAGGTTCAACTAACAGCCTAAAGGTGCCTTCGTATTTAGGTTCCTGACTAAAAGTCCAAAATCCCATCCCCACAGCAATAGAAATCGCTACACCCGAAATCACCACAATTCGACGGCGTACTATTGTAACTAACTGCTGCAAATCCAAGTCATCGCCTGCTTGGTTAAAATTGTTTGGTAAGGAATTTGTATAAACTGGCTGCGATGACGGTGAATGTTTGCCATTTTTTTCAAAGTTTAATGGCTGTGTTCGTTGTTGCTCTTCCATAAGTTAGCTACTAATTAGCGATCCGGTGAAGGACAAATTTTTTGTGGTTGGATTCAATTACAAATTTCCATCAGTTTAGCGTTCAATGTCTTCTTTTCCCGTATTTTGTGGAATAAACCTCACGCTGGCTACATTTGCCTTAACTGCACTATTTGCTGGTTTCGGGTTTTACTGCTTGACGCAACAATTTTGAGTATTCAAGAGCAATAATTTCTGGAGTAAAATTAGATTCTAAGTATTCTCGCCCCGCCGTACCCATATTCAGGGCTAATTCTCGATCTTGAGCAAGGCGACGAATAAATGTTGCAAGTCCCGTCCCGTCTCCGTTATTAAAAGTTGCGCCGCACTTAGCCTCTGATAAAAGTAATTTTAAGTAAGAATGAGGTTCGCAAATTGCCGCTACAGGACGACCTGCCGCTAAGATCCCATAAAGTTTGCTAGGTGCTACTAATCCTTCCATTCCCGAACTGATGCTGACTAAGGATAAATCGCAAGCTGTCAGCGAATGGGGTAAAATGTGTTTCTCTTGGTAGGGTAAAAATCGACAATTGGGCAAATCTTGTTGGACGCAGATTTGCTGTTTTGCTCCACCGCCAATAAACACAAATTGAATGTCCTCATTTTGAAGTTGTTTGGCGGCGGTCATAATTGTATCCATTTCATGGCAGCGACCCATATTTCCTGAATACATTACTGTAAATTTATTTACCAGGTCGTGTTTTTGAGCAAACCAGTTGTCTTGTTTGGCAAGGGGAATAATCCAGTCTGGGTTTGCCCAGTTGTGAATTACAGAAATTTTGTCTTTAACTTCTGGACACTTTGCTATGACTCGCTCTTTCATGGTAGAACTCAGCACTACAATACTTTGTGCTTGCCGCCAAATTTTTTTATTCAGCCAATTCCAGCTTTGTACTAACCAGTTTTTGGTAGAAACTACGTTTAGTTCGACGGCGACATCGGGGTATAAGTCGTAAATCAAACATACGTAAGGCGTACCGAAGCAACGGTTAGCGAGATAGCCCAATACTTGGAGAAAAGGTGGGGCGGTGGTAATTAGTAAAATATCTCCTCTCCCAGCAGATTTTATTAAATGCAATCCCGATCGCAGGCAAAATAAAATTCCGTTGATAGCTTTACCGCGAATGCGTGAATTCCACAGTCTAGCGGTACGACTTCGCCTAATGAATAGCTTATCTAGACGCTCTTTCAGGAGAGCAGATTCCTTCCTAAAAGCGTAACCTGGTTGTCCTGTAAATACGTTTACACTAATTCCTAGCTTGCCTAGTTGAATCGCTAATTCTTCAATTAGTTGACCTGTGGCTGCATAGTCTGGAGGATAAAATTGTGTAAAAATTGATAATTTAATAGCCCTATCCAGTTCAGTTTTATTGTCTTTTTTTTGCTTTACTACTTTTAGTTTAGTTGGAGCAGGTTTTGATAAATCTTTCTTTAACATCCGTAACTTCCCAGCCCTTGATTTTTTTAGATAATGTTCTCATGTGATAAATATTTACTACTATTTATTGCGACTTTTTTCACGTTTGGCAAAATTTGACCAGAATTACGCCTTTAAAAGAAAAATTACAACAAATTGTTTTGATATAGAAAAATCAGAAAAAATCGAAGTTTACACTTATAAGCCATTAAAACTCAATAAATAACAAAAGTGTAAAGGTATGCACAATAAAAATCACACAAGGAATTTAGCTTGCATTCTGTTTTGGGGCAAGTGTAATTATACTGAGAAATAATTTTTTTTTGATACTTGTTTTTAATGAAAGTACAGTAGCATAAAAATGTATTTTATGCCTGAATTGTTGTTAAATAATCAAGGATATAACAACCTTTGAATATTACAATAAAATATCAATAAACTTTAAGGTCTAAAACTAAATTCTAGATACTGACACTGAAGTATAAATTAAAGTTAATTTATACTTTGCTCTCTTTTGCTCCTAAAATATCAATATTGAGGCAAGTATCAAATTATACGTTGTTTTGAGGGTTGAGCAGGGTTGCCAGCATAGATAGTCATAGGTTGAAGACTGCGCCCAGTAACACTAGCTAAAGCTAAAACAGCCCCGGCTCCTACCGTAACACCAGGGCCAACGATCGCACGAGCCGCAATCCAGCTACCTTGTTGGATATGAATGGGGGCAGGAATAAGTTTAAAATTGCGATCCCTATAATCATGGTTCCCCGTACACAAATACACGTCTTGAGATAGGCAAACATGGCTTTCAATCGTAATTTGGGCAACATTATCTAGCCAAGCATTTTCGCCAATCCATACATAGTCGCCTATAGTCAAGCGCCAAGGAAATTTTATCTTTACGCCGGGTTTAATAGTTACTTTTTGCCCAATTTCTGCACCAAAGCGGCGTAAAATCCAAACTTTGAAGCCTGTAAAGGGCAGCCAATAGCTGCGAAAGAGTGGAGAGCCAACAAAGTACCAAAGAAGTTGTTTAACCAGGGTTGCGCCGGGGGTATAAGTGCCAACAGTGTAATTGTCTAGACGCATTCGACTATATCTACGCAAGCTCTTTTGAAACTGACTTTAGTATCCGCTATCTGAAACTTACTCAATTCTACCAACGTAGCCTTGAAGATTAAAGTCAGTGAAGGGGTCGCCCCCTCCACTGCTCTACAAAACGGAACGTGATAGTTTCCCATCATTCCGCTCCTCAATAAAACGGCTGTTGTCATCAGAACGTCATTACCAACGTATCGTTAT
>JACCVJ010000430.1 GCA_013698215.1 Tatlockia sp.
GACTCAAAAAAAAGTAAATGCGAACAACATCGTTCCTTTCGCTCGTAAAGCAGTAGCCGTAGCCTAAAAACTCTCGTCTAATGTGAGCGTCTATAGTTTGACTCCGTTAAGGACTATAGACCAACCCCCAACGGATGCTCTAGCAAATGTTCTCTGGGTGGTTTGCTAGTCAAGACTTAACCAGTGAATCCCACCGTCCGGGATAAGGGACGGTTCCCGCCTTGAGGATTAGATAGGATAAACCTGTGAATGAACGGGGAGTCAATACCCAATTTGGACACGGGTTCAATTCCCGTAAGCTCCATGAATCTCAAAATCCATTTAGCAAAATGCTAGATGGATTTTTTGTTTAATATGTGACCTCGACTAAACTAAGTAAAGTTGAGGTAAAAAGGAGAAAAAATGAGACTTGTAAAACCCACTATTTTAGTTACGGGGGGAGCGGGATATATTGGCTCCCATGCAGTAAAAGCGCTTATTGGTGCGGGTTATGAAGTAATTGTTCTTGATAATTTGGTTTATGGACATCGAGAACTGGTAGAAGAAGTGCTGAAAGTAGAGCTAATTGTTGGAGATATTAGCGATCGCCCTTTACTAGATAAACTATTTGCTAGTCGTAATATTGCAGCAGTTATGCACTTTTCCGCCTACGCTTACGTGGGAGAATCTGTCACCGATCCGGCTAAATACTACCGTAACAATGTCATTGGTACGATCACCTTATTAGAGGCTATGATCGCAGCTTCTATTAAGCAGTTTGTATTTTCTTCTACTTGCGCTACTTACGGCGTACCTCATACTGTACCAATTACCGAAGATCATCCCCAAAATCCAATTAATCCCTACGGCGCTACTAAATTGATGGTAGAACGAATTTTGCAAGATTTTGATGTAGCCTATGGTCTAAAATCTGTTTATTTTCGCTATTTTAATGCCGCCGGAGCCGATCCTACAGGCTTATTGGGAGAAGATCACAACCCCGAAACTCATCTTTTGCCTTTAGTTTTAATGGCGGCTTTGGGTAAGCGAGATTCGGTGGCAATTTTTGGTACTGATTATCCTACCCCTGACGGGACTTGTATCCGCGATTATATCCACGTTACAGACTTAGCTGATGCTCATATTTTGGGGTTGGAATACTTATTAAATGGCGGGGATACCAGTGTATTTAATTTAGGCAACGGGCAAGGATTTTCAGTTAAAGAGGCTATTGATACAGCAAAAATCGTCACTGGACGAGAAATTAAAGTAGTGATGAGCGATCGCCGTCCTGGAGATCCGCCTATTCTTGTTGGTAGCAGCAATAAAGCTAGAAATATTTTAGGCTGGGAACCTAAGTACCCAGCCTTAAAAGAAATATTGACTCATGCTTGGAAGTGGCATCAACAAAGGCATATTTAATAAATCTTCTTGCAAGTGGGAGTGTATAAATTAAAGCTTCCTACTGTTTTAGATTTAGATTGAAAGTAAGCGTGAAGAATGAAGGGTAAGAGTTAAATTCAGCGGCTCTAACTTCATCTTCTAGCCTACTTATTAGTACAAATTACTAATATTAAAATGCGCCTACTCTGGCAACTAAGACATAGATTGTCTTCAAAATTACGAATATGTCGTATAGAGGATGCCACTGACTTTGGTAGCGCAAATCTAAGTTAACAATTTCTTCAAAGTCTTTGATGCTAGAACGACCGTTTACTTGCCACTCGCCAGTTAAACCGGGCTTCACCATTAAGCGCTTCCAGTGGCGATCGTTGTAGAGGGCAACTTCATCCCCAGTAGGTGGACGGGTTCCGACTAAACTCATTTCGCCTACCAAAACGTTCCAAAATTGAGGAAGTTCATCTAAGCTGGTGCTGCGGAGGATGCGACCTACGCGCGTTACTCGCGGATCTTTTTTATTTTTAAAGATCAGACCTGAAGCTTCATTTTGTACCTGGTCTTTTAAAGCATCAGCATTTACGACCATAGAGCGAAACTTGCGAATCTTGAAGGTGCGCCCTTGAAGCCCGTACCGCTCTTGAGTATACATTGCTGGACCGGGGCTGTCTAGCTTGATTGCGATCGCCACTGGCACGTACACTAGCGCTAAAATCGATAGCCCGACCAAACTGCCAATAACATCTAAAAAACGTTTAAATACCGATGTTGCTGAACGGTGTGCAGCAATGTTTTGTTCCGCCGATTTGGATGGGGTTGCGTCGAATGCCGTGGGGAACGGTGCTTGATACATTGTCATAACTGACCTGCAATAAAGGAACCGTAGAATTACTTAGGGTTACTCTGAATATAAACTCTGACAGGAAGTAAGGGTAGTATTTCGACCTAACCTTGCAGAATCTTCATTAAGATTACTGGGATCATCCGGTTTTGTAAAGTTTATGTAAAGAGATTTTTCAGAACTTATACTTAGGTATCCTAAGCTACTAAAACTTATAGTTAAATACATGGAGGTACTTTATAACTTGTAAGTTAGATTAGGTTCGGTTCTTAGTATAGAGTTGGTTCAAGGCTTTGATTAGCAAGAAATGCAGGGTGCAGAACAGCTTGTTTTCAGCTTGAGTTGGTAATCATCTTAAACTATATATTCAGTAATTAAGGTGTTTTAGTTTACTATTGCCCCTAGCTCCGACTAATCTAAATTTATGAATTTACCGAATTGGATTACTTTATCTCGGCTACTTGCCTTGCCAATCATACTTTATTGCTTGGTATCGCCAACGATGGAAACCCGCATTTTTAGCATGATAATTTTTTTGATTGCAGCAGCAACCGATTGGCTAGATGGTTATTTAGCACGTAAATTGAACCAAGTCACAGAATTAGGTAAATTCCTCGATCCGTTGGTAGATAAATTGCTCGTACTTAGTCCGTTACTAGCATTAATTCAACTAGGACAAGTCCCCGCGTGGGGAGTCTTTTTAATCTTGGCGCGGGAATTAACTATTGCTGGGTGGCGCGTTACCCCAGGCTTAACTGGAACTACCGCCGTTGTGGGAGCGAACGCTTGGGGTAAGCTGAAAACCCTTAGTCAAATAGCAGCGATCGCGCTATTAATTGCACCGCTACCAGAAAACTGGGCAATTGTTGCTAAAGTTACTTTCTGGTTCTCCGTAGCTATGACATTGATTTCTGGGGCATTTTATATGTTTCCACCTCAAAACCAGCACCAAGCGGAAAACTGAACCAGAAGGATTTTTTGCTCGGTAATTAACCCAAAATTTGCTCATCTACAGAAAAATCTACCTCAATGCGATCTTTACCTGTGGCTAGATAGTCGTGGTGGAAAGAATCTTTTAACCCAGAAATTAGATCGTATTTAGGTTGCCAATTTAGCTCGTTGATAGCTTTGGTTACTGAAGTAAAAAAATGCTGAGGGCGGAAAGGAAAAGCCTTACGTTTACCAAAATCAAAGTTTTTCGGGTTGTAGTAGACAATTTGGACATTTTCCGGGGATTTGCCCATAGCCACAGCGCAAGCACGAGCTAAATTATCAAAAGTAACGTAGCGATCGCCCGATACGTTGTAAATTTGCCCAATCGCCCGTTCGCAGCCTAATACTTGCACCATCGCGGCGGCTAAATCTGCTACATGACCTAATTGAGTAATAGCTAAACCATTACCAGGAATAGGAATTGGGCGATCGCGCACGAGGCGATCAAAAAACCAACTTTCTAGCTGATTATAATTTTGCGGTCCGTAAATATACGTAGGACGAATACAAGTAAAAGGAATACCCAAATCCGCTAAATAAGCCTCGGTTTCGTGCTTACCCTTGTGACGACTTTTGGGATCTACCGCATCTCCTTCAACGTGGGGGAGTTCCATAACTTGTAAATAAACTCCCGCCGAACTCATATAGACAAAATGCTGCACTTTGCCTGCAAAGATTTCAGCTAAAGGCTGAGTATCAGATAGTTCCCGACCATTGTTGTCAAAAATAGCATCAAAGTGTTGTGACGAAAGCTTTTCAACCAGATCGCCCTTGATAGTGCGATCGCCAATAATTTGTTTTACTCCAGACGGGACGGGATGATTGCCACGATTAAATAATACGACTTCATGACCTTGAGCTACCAATAGCTTTGTTAGGTATACGCCAATAAACCGAGTACCGCCGATAATTAAAATTCGCATAGCCAAATTAAAATTTTTAAATGTCTTGATCGAGGTTATCAGTTTTGGTGCGATCGCGCTTTGTAAAATCCGTTTAACCCGTAATGTCCTGTGAAATATGCTCTCGTCCATGAATGGTTAACACCCAAAGCTACGGGTGGCTCAGAACTTGTAGTTCAAGCCATTCTCCATAGCTTTGAAGCTGACTTGTATGCCTTAATTGATTTTGAATCAACCAACAAAGAAAGTTATTTATTTGGGCGAAACATTGGTACAACTTTTCTCCAACACTTTCCTGGTAGTCAAAACGGAGTACAGAAATACTTACCATTATTGCCCTTCGCCATTGAACAGCTAGATTTACGCAGTTATGACATTATTCTTTCCTCCGCCCACACCGTCGCCAAAGGTGTTTTAACTAGCCCCACCCAAATGCACGTTTGTTACTGTCATACTCCTATGCGTTTTGCCTGGGAATTGACCTTTGATTACCTCCGTAGCAGCCAAATGGGTCGAGGTTTACCGGGAGTTTTCACTAGATATTTGCTGCACCAACTACGCCAGTGGGATGTACTTACAGCCAACCGGGTAGACTACTTCATTGCCAACTCTCAAAATACCGCGCGGCGGATTTGGCGCTGCTACCGCCGAAGCGCCACTGTAATTTACCCACCAGTCAATATTGAGCGGTTTCCTTTTTTAGAGACAAAACAAGATTTTTACGTTACGGTTTCTCGGTTAGTAAGCTATAAGCAAGTAGCTTTAATCGTCCGGGCTTTTAACCAATTACAGCGCCCATTAGTAGTCATTGGTGAAGGCGCAGAACTCAAAGAGATTCGGAAATTGGCACAGCCAAATGTCCAGATATTAGGGGCGCAACCGGGCGAAGTAGTAGAAAAATATATGTCCCAGGCTAAAGCCTTTGTTTACGCAGCCTATGAAGACTTTGGCATTGCCGTTGTTGAAGCCCAAGCTTGCGGTACGCCAGTAATTGCCTATGGCGCTGGAGGAGCGTTAGAAACCGTTTTAGATATCTATCAACACCCAAAAAATGGTACGGGCTTATTTTTCGAGGTGCAAACGGTGACGGCGCTAGTAGAGGCAGTAGAGAGGTTTGAACAATGCGCCAAAAATTTTCATCCTGAGACAATCCATACTCATGCTAGACAGTTTGCGCCAACAATTTTTCAAAAGCATTATCAAGATTTTGTCGAAAATTCCTGGCAGCAATTTTCCGCTCGAACGTAGCTATTTAGACTTGATCAAAAATAGGGTGGTACGCATTGCAAATTGTTTCTAGTTAAGAAAAAAATACAAAACCCGTGTTTTTTTATTCCTTGTGCTTTCAAGGCTCATCATAATTTGGGATAAACTTAACTTCAGCACAAAGGCAAGTACGAACCTATCGCCACCTTTCTATTCGGCTGATATTACTACGCTGTAGTTGTTAGCCAGTTGCAGCAAATTCTTCACTGGCATTTCTTCGGAAGTTGCCTGCGGTACTGGGAAGCTAAAAACGCCATTTTTTATTTTGATCGCTCAGGAAGAGTAATCGTATTATTACAGTGTTATGTAAATCCTAAGGTCAGTTTCTGGAACTTTAAGCCCTGAAACAGACCTAATTGGGTAGTAGAATATACATTTTTAAGGTTATATACAATAATTTAGATCAAAATCGCTTTATTTATGGTCATCTGGCTTTAAGATCGGGACTATGTGTGGTGTGGATTGTGTTAAGGAGTATGATGACTGCCCATTCACTCCTCTTTGGCAAGCGATTAAGAGCCTTCGTAAAAGGCGATCCCGGTTCCGTCGATGGTGGTAGCAAATGGTCTAAAGGAGCGACTTCTATAGTCCGCGTTGCTACTAGCGGGGTGGAATCAAAAACTGAATCATTGCCTTCAGGACGGAGATTATTTAAAAATCTTTACTTATGGTTGCGCTTAAACAAAGAGTTTAATAAGCGACTATTTGATATTGTATTTTCGCTGTTTGTGTTGATTGTATTTTCTCCATTGTACTTATTGCTAATTTCGTTAATTGCCATAAGTTCAAAAGGGCCAATTTTCTATCTGCAAAAACGAGTGGGTAAAAATTACAAACTTTTTACTTGCATTAAGTTTCGCACTATGGTCACTAATGCCGACGAGGTATTGCTAGATTTAATGGATTCTCCGGTATTTCGCCAGGAGTTTGAAAATAACTTCAAGCTAAAAAAAGACCCTAGAATAACAAAGATTGGTAGATTTTTACGATTGACTAGCCTTGATGAGTTTCCGCAATTTTGGAATGTTTTGTTAGGAGACATGAGTGTAGTCGGCCCACGCCCTTTAGTAGTTGAAGAATTACCTAAGTACGGGGGGTCTATCGATAAGGTTTTAACTATAAAACCTGGGATTACAGGATTGTGGCAAGTGTCAGGAAGGAATGACATTCCCTACAGCCGCCGCATTCAAATTGACCTGTACTATGCAAAAAATCATAGTTTTTGGTTAGATATATGGATAATTATCAAAACAATTGGAGTTGTACTTGTCCCCAAAAACAATGGTGCTTACTAAAGCAATATTGTTGTAGAGGTTCGATGCTTAAAAATTGTAGCTCGAACCTTAATTTTTTAGATTAACTCTTGCAAATAAAAAAATACATTTAATAATGTTTTCAATTAAATTTAGAATTCCAATTAATTTATTACTGAACCTAGAAATTATTTTTCTTGGCAGTACAACTAAATTTTAAGAGTGATAATAAACACAAGCTAAATTCTAATTAAATTTATTTAATACCAATCGTTGGAAAAATCTCGCTCATCTGGTAACTTGTATCAGATGAGTATTTATTTGAGATCACCCCAAAGGACTAGCATGAGTGAAGGCAAACGAGCGCTGATTACAGGAATTACTGGACAAGATGGTTCTTATCTGGCGGAACTTCTACTAGAAAAAGGTTATGAAGTACACGGTATTATTCGCCGCACTTCAACATTTAATACTGATCGCATCGACCATATGTATGAAGATCCTCATAAAGAAGGGGCGCGGTTATTTTTACACTACGGCGACTTGACGGACGGTACAACTCTAAGAAGAATTTTAGAAGACGTAAAACCCATAGAAATTTATAACTTAGGCGCTCAGTCTCACGTTCGAGTCAGCTTTGATTCGCCAGAGTATACCGTTGATACAGTGGGGATGGGAACGCTACGTTTATTAGAAGCAGTTAGAGATTATCAACAGCGTACAGGGATTGAAGTCCGGTTTTATCAAGCGGGTTCATCAGAAATGTATGGTTTAGTGCAACAAGTACCCCAAAAAGAAACAACACCCTTTTACCCGCGAAGTCCTTACGCCTGTGCTAAAGTCTACGCCCACTGGCAAACCATCAATTACCGCGAATCTTACGATTTGTTTGCCTGTAACGGCATTTTATTTAATCACGAATCGCCCCGCCGAGGAGAAACTTTTGTCACGCGCAAAATTACTAGAGCGATCGCCCGTATTGTCACTAAAAAGCAGAAAAAAACCTATCTAGGCAACCTCGACGCTAAACGCGATTGGGGCTACGCCAAAGACTACGTGAAAGCTATGTGGCTGATGTTGCAGCAAGACAAACCCGATGACTACGTAATTGCTACCGGGGAAACCCACAGCGTTCAGGAATTTCTTAATCTAGCTTTTAGCCATGTCAATCTTGATTGGCACGACTATGTAGAATTTGACGAGCGCTACTTGCGTCCAGCAGAAGTAGAATTATTAATTGGCGATCCAAGTAAGGCAAAGCAATG
>JACCVJ010000404.1 GCA_013698215.1 Tatlockia sp.
CGTCTCTAGAATCATCGCCTTTAAGTTCTGCTTTAAAGCCACGTAAAGTTTTACCTAACGAACTACCTAGTTCGGGAATTTTCTTTGTTCCAAAAATAAAAACTCCGACTATGGCAATTACCCCTACCTCCAGCCATCCTAAACCAAACATACTGATTCTCCTGTAAAGTCCTCTGATATCTTCTAGGCTACTTTACTCGCAATCAATTGGGATTTCCAACCAAATGCTCAATTCATTAGCAAGCCAGTCGAGTTCTGGTTGAGTAAGCATATTACAATCGAATTTATATTGGTAAGGCTCGATGCTATTTCCTATTTCGTACTTGTGTATGCCTACCCAGATATTAAGTTGAGATTCAACGGATATCTTTACGCTATCAGAGTTATATTCAGAGGCTTCATGCCTATATTCAAGCTTAGTAATGTCTTCTCTTCGCGCTAAGAGAGGACGACTATATTTGAATCCAAGCAGCTTGCGAGTTAATGAAATTTGTTGGCGATTGATACTAAGCTGAATTTGTCCAAATAATTCCCAAAGTATAACTTGGGCAATTTGAAGACAAGCAAGCCAAGGATGGACGAACATTAATGCCAACAATATCTTCATAGGAAAAGGCTCAACTAGAACAACCAACATTGTCCAAAAAAAGAAATGCCAATTCCTAACGATCTGCCAACCAAACCACTTCAACGTTGCTAATTTACGTCCAGTTGGGGGAATAACAATTTCTAGTGAATCTGTGTTCTTAGTTAATACAACTTTACTACCAAGAGGTTTTCTCGCAACTTGCAATTGTGGTAGCTGCGGTGGATGTTCCAAGACTTGCAATGCTTTTTGAGCAGAAGTAAAGCGCCTATCTAAACTTGGTTGAATCGCCTGCTCTAACCAAAGTGCAAAAGTACGACTAATGCTGACTGATTGGGCAAACTGAATGCAGCCATCTTTTTGCGGTAAATCAGCGGGATGAGTACCAGTTAGCAAACCAATCAAAGTCGCGCCCAAGCTGTAAATATCTGATGCTGGAACTGTACGCCCACCAAATTGCTCTGGGGGCATATATCCGTAAGTTCCGACTACTGTAATCGTCCCGTCTTCTTTAGCTGCTAGCGTTTGTACTGAGCCAAAATCGACTAGATATACTTGACCTATACTATTGCCCGTGCGATCGCCGAGTAACACATTACTAGGCTTAAGATCGCGGTGAATAACGGCGGGTTTACGCTCATGTAAATAGATAAGTATCTCTAAAAGTGCTTTGGCTAACTCTTGTACTTCCGCTTCGCTAAAGCTGCGTCCCGCTTTTAAATTTTCTTGTAAGGATGTAGCAGGTATGTAAGTTTGGACTAGGGCAAAACTTTTAATGCGATCGCTTTCTAATTCAAAATAATCTAAATACTGAGGAATAGCGCTGTGAGAAAGAGATTTTAAAGTCTCTGCTTCTCGTTCAAAGAGTTTGAGGTCGTCCCACTCAAAATCGCTGCTAAACGATACTAGCTTGACTATTACTAATTCATGCGATCGCAAATCTCTACACAATAAAGTCTTTCGTCCCGCCTTTTTTGCTATCTGTCGCTCTATTTCGTAGAAATCGCCTAATATTTGACTAACCATGATGATTATTACTATGGCTGTAACTTACAGCTTTAGTTCCTGGCTACAAACAAACTGCTACTTTATTTTTAAATTATATGCCTTGTCAAATATGGCCATACATTACTTCTGGCATTCCTGATGAGTTATTTGAGCGCTTACCAGGAATTCCCCTCACAAAGCGCGAAACTCGACTGTTACTAATTGCTCAATTGCGACTGCAAGCCGATTCTGTATTGTGGGATATTGGCGCAGGTACGGGAACGATCCCCGTAGAAGTGGGGTTACTGTGTCCCCAAGGTAAGATTATCGCCATTGAACGAGATGAAGAAGTCGCAAATCTAATTCGGCGCAATTGCGAAGTCTTTGAAGTAAAAAATGTTGAAGTCGTCGTTTCTAACGCCCCCGAATGCTTGTCAGCAATAAAAAATCCCCCCGGACGAGTTTGTATTGAAGGCGGTCGTCAAGTTAAAGATATTTTAAAAGCTGTATGGGAGTATTTACCAGTCCAGGGGCGCGTTGTAGCCACCGCTATTAGTTTAGAAACCCTGTATGCAGTTTCTCAAACCTTGTCCG
>JACCVJ010000445.1 GCA_013698215.1 Tatlockia sp.
GCGTAATGCCGCCGCCATGCCGCAAATGTTTGGCACAATAACTATTAGCGACGGGATCTCGATGGGAACCGAGGGTATGAAATATTCCCTAGTGTCGCGGGAAGTGATCGCCGACTCCATAGAAACCGCCTGCACTGGGCAAAGTATGGATGGCGTACTAGCCATTGGTGGTTGTGATAAAAATATGCCAGGGGCAATGATTGCGATCGCGCGCATGAATATTCCCGCCATTTTTGTTTACGGTGGCACAATTAAACCCGGTCATCACAACGGGCGCGATCTAACCGTTGTTAGTTCTTTTGAGGCTGTAGGACAGTACAGCGCCGGGAAAATTGACGAAGGGGAATTACTCGAAATTGAGCGTAAAGCTTGCCCTGGAGCGGGTTCTTGCGGCGGTATGTTTACAGCTAATACCATGTCTAGTGCCATTGAAGCAATGGGGATGAGTTTACCCTATTCGTCCACAATGGCGGCGGAAGATGAGGAAAAAGCCCATAGTGCCGAAAAGTCAGCTTTTGTATTAGTTGATGCGATTCGCCAGCAATTATTACCAGGGCAAATTCTTACCCGCAAAGCTTTTGAAAATGCAATTTCCGTAATTATGGCTGTGGGTGGTTCGACAAATGCCGTTTTACATATGATGGCGATCGCCCATTCGGCGGGAGTAGAGTTATCTTTAGATGATTTTGAAACTATCCGCGCCCGTGTACCCGTAATTTGCGACCTCAAACCTAGCGGTAAATACGTTGCTACCGACTTACACCAATCTGGTGGTATTCCTCAAGTTATGAAAATGCTGTTAGCGCATAACCTATTACACGGAGATGCTTTAACAATTAGCGGACAAACCATTGCTGAAATACTAGCAGATATTCCCGAAACGCCCCGCCCTGACCAAGATGTAATTCGTCCTTGGGATAATCCTATGTACGCCCAAGGTCATTTAGCCATTCTCCGGGGCAATTTAGCTACTGAGGGGGCGGTTGCCAAGATTACCGGAGTGAAAAAACCTATTATTACGGGTCGCGCCCGTGTGTTTGATTCTGAAGAAGCTTGCTTAAAAGCAATTTTAGCCGGGGATATTGTCGCCGGGGATGTAATTGTGATTCGCTACGAAGGCCCAAAAGGCGGCCCCGGAATGCGCGAAATGCTGGCCCCAACTTCGGCAATTATTGGTGCTGGTTTAGGCGATTCTGTAGGCTTAATTACCGACGGGCGCTTTTCTGGCGGTACTTATGGTATGGTTGTCGGTCACGTTGCACCAGAGGCTTTTGTTGGCGGCGCGATCGCTCTTGTCCATGAAAATGACACAATAACCATTGATGCTCCTGCGCGTTCGTTAAACCTGCACGTAGATGAAGTGGAATTAGCAAGTCGTCGCGCCCAGTGGGTACCACCCAAACCCCGCTACCATCGGGGCGTATTGGCAAAATATGCTCGGCTAGTATCTTCTAGCAGTATCGGCGCAGTAACAGACTTAAACCTAGGTTAAAAAGTAGGGATTTTGGTTGTAGAGACGTTGCAATGCAACGTCTCTTGCATTAGTTTTCAAATCACTACCAAGTCTTGCAAGATTTCCTTCGCCGCTTCTTCCCCACTTGCACAACCCCCTTCCATATAGCCTTGCGCCTCTACTGAACAATGTTCGCCAGCAAAAAATAAATTCCCTACCCGCTCTTTTTCTGCTCCGGCGATACTCGTCCATTGCCCAACTAAATAACACGAATAAGAACCTTGAAAATAGCGTTCTCCTAACCAATAAGCGCGGATTGCTTGACTCGTTTGGCGGACATTGCTAATCCCTGGAAATATTTTATCTAATTGACTTAATAATCTTTTTGCTTGACTTTCTGGCGATATTGTGCCTAGAAATACGCTATATTTACCACCAGTAAAGTTAGTAATTAATCCTTGAGAACCTGAAATATAACGACTAGATTCCCAGGTACTTTGAAACTCCAAATCAGTAAAAATAGCAGCGTTTGATTGATATTTCTCTCGCCATAGGCGCTTACTATAGCTAGTAATTAGTTTCGCACCATTACCATAACCCAATTGCGCGATCGCCCGACGCTTAATTGCTGGTAAATTTACTTTACTTATAGCAACTTGCCGTAAAGCTGTAAAAGGTAAGGTAAGCAAAATCCGCTCGTAAGTGCGAGTAAAAGTTTGTAACCCACTACGCCAACTAACTCGGTAACGTCCATCAGATAAAGTACGAATAGACTCAAGCACCGTTTGAGTTTGTATAGAATTATTCAATAACTTAGCTAATCGTTGAATTATTTGCTCGTTACCGCCTGCAATTTGATAGCGTTCGTCACTTTCACCGTAAAGCTGAAATTTATCAGTTTGCGTACCAATCAAAAATAGCAAATTCAAGCATGATTGTTCTGAGGCTTCTCTACCGTATTCTGTAGTATAAGCAAAAACCAACATTTTTTTTAAAATTGGCTCAATAGAAACCGTTTCTAAATACTCTGTAATCGATAATCTATCGAACTTTTTAGCATCTAAACTAGCAACTCGATAATTAATATCTTCATCGCCTATTGCTCCTAAATCTCTTTCTATTTTCTCTGCTAAAGGTACAAACCAATCAATAATTTCTTTTTGAGCTATTTTGCGATTCTCAAAATACCATAACTCCGTTTCTAACCCTTGATCGCTAGTTTGCAAGTTTACCATTTTTAGACCTAGCTCTTTAGCTAAACCTAACAAATTTTTATGCCCGCTATCGATAAATTCTCCTCCCATTTCCGCCGGAATGTCTGTACCCAAAGAGTTATATATCGTTCTAATTCGTCCACCCAAGCTACTCGTAGCTTCAATAATATCTACGGGTACTCCCGCTTGCTGGAGACGATAACCCGCCGTTAAACCTGCAATTCCTCCACCGACAATTAACACTTTAGATGTAGTTTTTGCGATCGCTTCCTGTCTATAGTTAAAACTAGCGGTACTTAGCGCACTAGCTACAGCCAATCCCCCATACAAAAAACGGCGGCGAGTAGTTTTAAAAGCAAAGGTATCAATTATTTCATCGGTAGGAATGCCGCTTTTTACCGAAATGTGGGCAATATTATAAGCTTGTTTTAGCAAACTAAGTAATTTACTTTTAGCCATAGATTTAGTTAGTTATCCCTCGCAAAAAATATCAATCTATCAAACATGAACCTTGCACTGCAAATCAATTGCTTACTTGGAGCAACCGTTGTAAGCTGGAAACAAACCAAAGATTTTTTCCCTGCTGATACTACAACCAATTTTCAAGCTGCAACTCAACTATTAACAGATAAATCCTCCGCCGCAATGCAAAAGGCGATTACTTCTTCCCTTAATGATTGGCTACAAGCTCACCCAGTAGTATTTCGGATAATAAATAATATAATATGGGCAATTGACCACCCACTTATCAGCTTTGTAATCATAGTATTGCTAATTGCAATCGCTCTTAGTATATTTAAAGCACTTAATCGCTTGCTAGAAATAGTTGGTTTGTCGCTTCTACAAGCACCATTTAAGCTAATTAGCAATGGATTTAAACTTGGTTGGATGAGTACTCGGAAGAAATTTAATAATAAAAATGTTTCCGACAAAGATCCAAATACTATTATTTCTCAAAACTCTCATCAGAGGCTAGCAGAAATTTCTCAGAGATTACAAGTGCTGCAAACAGAGCATAACGAGCTTTTGCAAGAAGCCGCAAAAATCTTAGCTTTGAATAAAAATTGATAGCTTTAACCTAGACTGTAGCCCTATACAAATAACAAAATAAAATCTTTAATTTGTCAAGTCGTAAAATGCGATCGCAATCTCTTAT
>JACCVJ010000455.1 GCA_013698215.1 Tatlockia sp.
CCGTATTTCTGCCCAATCGATAGAGGCACACCAACCTTCACCCCTAGTATCAATATCAACCCGAATTTCATTTTCCGCAGCAATAGGCTTCTCACCATTTACACCCCTAGCAGTAGGAAATTTGACCCACTCAATCGGTATTGTAAATTCGTTTTCCTGCCAAGTGCCATTTGAACCCTGCAAGGGAGTGTCTAACTTGTGACCGTTGAAATAAACTTCGTCTAATTCTCGATCACTAAAGTCAATGTCATAGGCTGGCATCGTTAAATGGGCGGCGGTAGATACTACTTTATTCGTAATCAGCTTTTGAGATTCTTTGAGAGTGCCATCACCGTTAGTCTCTCCCACGTATCGGTCAATTTTGACTTTGAATACTAAAGGACTACCATCACGACCAGTGCAACCAGTGTCTAGCCCAGAGTCTGTATCTACTATAAAATTTTCGTCATCAGGTTTTGATGGGTCAGTCGGCGCTGAACCAGAATGAGCAGCAAGAACTGGCTTGGGTACTAATAATAGTATTGCCATCAAAGGTAGCCAGTATTTTATCGACATAAATATTCCTCCATTAAGTTAGGTATTAACCTGTTTGCAAATTGCCTAAAAATAAAATGAGCATGAGCGCAAAAACTGCAAGTTTACGCTGCTAAACTCCTAGGCAATCAAATAAATAAATTTTGGTAATATTTCAATACAAAACAGTAGTGCAAACAGATAGCGGCAGTAACACAAATATTGGGAAACTGTAAATTTTGCTATTAATCAAAAAAATATTTGCAAGTTGAAACACTTACATGACAACAATCTACCCCCCGTTGATAATTATTTCAAGGGTATTTTTACGGAAACTTTTAACCTAGTGAATATACTGATACTTTAGTAAAAACTTATAAATATTATTCTTTTTTGATAACTTTTTTGCTTTGAAATTTGCGTTAAAGAGGAAATTATAGGTAGATAGTTTTTGGAGAATAAATATTAATATAAAAAGTTTTGAATAAATGAATTATAAAAGTAGGGAGGAGTAGTTATTACCGTATATTTTGCATCGCAACTAAAAAAAGAGCGATCGCACCTGGTAAAATCCCCCGGTGCGATCGCCCTGCTAATAAATTTATTGCCAACTTAAATATTGTTTGTAATGAGGCGCAGACTTTATTTATTTATCATTTTTGCAATTCATATCGTGTACGGGCAGGGCGCACCGATAATACGCCCCTTGGTTAATTAATTTTTGCCGTTGCCTACAAACCCCAAGGTGAGGCTGTCATGAGCTAAAAAGTGGGCTAGATGATAGGCTCTTTCTTCGGTTTTGAGTAAGATTGTTTCGTACAAGTAACGGGTAGCGCGATCGCCTAAACTCTCGGCTTGGGTAGCTTGGCGGCGAATCAAGCTAATCATTGCTTGTTCGGCAACTAAGTTGTGTTCTACCATCGCTCTACAATTGAAAACTCCGTCTTCTTCTGGCTCGAAGCAGCATAGTTGAGCTAATTTATTAAAACTTGCCACTGGTACGCCCCCAATGCCATCTAAGCGTTCGCCAATATCATGAACGTGAGCTTGTACTTGCTCGTAGCTTTCCCCAAAAAACTGATGCAGCATATAAAATTCTGCACCTTCAACGACAAAATGGTGCTTTTGATACTGCAAATATAACGCTTGAAAACTTGCTAAAGCTACGTTTAAGCCTTCACAAACTGGCTCAGTGACACTGCGCTCTAGCATCACTGGATTGTCGTAAACCTGACCGAATTGGCGTAGTTGGGTTTGAGATTCTGACATAGTTATCCTCTCTTTTGGGCAGCGTCTAAGTAGTTTCCGACTGCACAAAAATTTATTTAGCAATTAACATCTATCATTTTACGCCCAACCAAGGCGATCGCACTCCGCTAATACCGCTAATTCTTTTTGTAATCTTTATGAGAATTATTTGCAATTAGTGTATGCTAATGAAAAGTATCAAAACTGCGAATCTTGCACTTTTGCTACAAAAAATGTCTTTCATCTTTGGAGATAATTGTCAGTGAAGTTGCCAAGTTGTCAAGCCGCAAGCGTAATGGTTGAAGTGAGTTGGGCAGATAGGTGGTACGTTTACAAGCGCCTACAAGAATTAGCTATTCCTTGTACTTGTGCAATTGACCAACCTTTGCAAGTGCAAATTACTAATACTTCGGCAGCTATTCAACTTTGGAGCATTTCTAGGCAATTAAATGCTTCTCGGCAAGAATTGGTGAAATGGTTAGAGCGTTGCTGGTAGCACCTTTAGAGATTCTTGGTTGTAGTTAAAGATGAGGAATAAAATTATGAGTAAAAAAGTAGCAAGTTTTATTATTGAAGGACGATTTCTTGGTTTTGAAGTAGAAGACAATAAACCAAAAAAGCTGATAATTGCAACCTCTGACGGAGAGTGTACAATTAAGCTTGCCAAGGCTCTAAGGTACAGTTTTCAGTTGCGTTTGATACCGGGTGACTGGGTGAAAATTTCTGGAGAAAAGCAGTTTGACAGCAAAACTCGTAAGCTGAAGCTGAAAGCCGATCAAATTATTCCCAGCACGGTTAGTCAAGAGCCAACCAGTGTAATCCCTCCAGCCGATAAAAGCCAAGCAACGATATTAGTTTGTCAAAAGTCTGGCTGTATGAAACGAGGCGGAAAAGAAGCTTGTCAAGCAATGCAAGCCGCTCTAGAAATTCGCGGTTTATCAGAGCAAGTGAGCATTAAAGGTACGGGATGTCTAAAAGACTGCGAAGCCGGCCCTAATATAGTAATGATGCCTGACAAGAAGCGTTATACCAGGGTTGAAGCTGCCCAAATTCCGGCGCTAATTGACAAGCATTTTAATAAAAAGGAATCAGTTACTAGCCTAAATAGTCA
>JACCVJ010000504.1 GCA_013698215.1 Tatlockia sp.
TGGGAGCGCGTTTGTGGTAGTGGAACCAACCAGCAAACAGCATTAATGCTGCTGCCACAAGACCGCCAATGGCAGTTACGTAAAGCTGAAATGTACTTGTAAAACCCGCAGCCCGCCAAACATGGAATAAGCCGGAGGTAATTTGAATTCCGTGGAAACCACCGCCTACATCGGCGTTTAAGATGTCTTGACCAACAATGGGCCAAACCACTTGAGCGCTAGGTTTGATGTTTAGGGGGTCGGTTAACCACGCTTCATAATTTGAAAATCGAGCGCCTTGAAACTCCATCCCGCTAATCCACAAGAACACTACTGCCAGGTGGCCGAAGTGGGCAGCAAAGACTTTACGAGATATATCTTCTAAGTCACTCGTGTGAGTATCAAAATCATGAGCGAGGGCGTGGAGGTTCCAAATCCAAGTGGTGGTTTTTGGGCCTCTAGATAAGGTGCGGTCGAAGTGACCTGGTTGCGCCCACTTCTCAAAAGAAGTAGGAACTGGATCTACATCAACAACAACTCTTACTTTTTTCTCCTCTCGCTCAGGAGGACTTATCGTCATTCAGACTCTCCTCTCTAGACAAGGAACCAGGAATTATAAACATTACCAACTGCCTTTTGACTGAAGAAGCTTTTTTTAGGATTTGCACCTAGAGCTTTACAGTCGAAAGCAGCGATGATGTAAATTTGCTTTCTCAGTGAATTATAGAGCCTTAACTGTAGGTGTTTTAAGGGTTTGTTAACAATAATTCAAAGTCCGAGGTGATCGCACTTTTTTTTGCCCAGATAATTGAACTTTTTAAGAAAAAGTCAAGATAGTTTTCTGTGTTTGTTGTAAAAATTTACCTTTTTGGGGCGATCACCGATGGTTACATAACAGCTATCGGCGTTTAAGATGATGGAAAGCAACAAATATCAATAATGTTGATAGCTAAGGAGAACTTAGAGTGCTAGGTAGATTGGGGCAGAAGTTAGGTAGAGCATTTAGTAGGATTGCCTTAATAGCGATCGCATTATTAAGTACGGTAAGTTGTGGTAGAGGCAATGCAACAACAACGATGTTTGCAAAAAGCAGTAATACTATTGCCCAAGCTGGAGACATAGTAGAAGTTTCTCCTCCATCAGTAATTCAAACTCTGCGGCGAGAAATGGAGATTTATCAGCCACAAGTAACTATAGTTAGTCCCGAAGCTGATGCTGTATTTCAAGACGATAAAGTTGAAGTAAGTTTGCAAGTGCGGGACTTATCTATATTTAAAAATTCCCAATTAGAGCTAGGCCCACATCTGCACATGATTCTCGACAATCAGCCCTACATAGCTGTTTATAACCCAGATAAACCTTTGATACTGGAGGATTTAGAACCTGGGACTCATACCTTGCGCGTTTTTGCGGCTCGTCCTTGGCATGAAAGCTTTAAAAATACTGGCGCTTATGCCCAAACAACATTCCACGTTTTTACTAAAACTCAAAATAACAATCCTGATTCAGCCCTGCCACTTTTAACTTACAGTCGCCCTAAAGGTACTTACGGAGCGGAGCCTATTCTATTAGATTTTTATCTAACTGATGCGCCTTTGCGCCTAACTGCTGCAGAGAACAATGTTGCTGATTGGCGGATTCGTTGCACAATCAACGACTACAGTTTTGTTTTAGATAGTTGGCAAAGTATTTATCTTCAAGGCTTCAAACCAGGTAAAAACTGGGTACAACTAGAATTTATCGATAGTCAAGGTAACTCGGTCAAAAACGTTTTTAACAACACTGTTAGAACTATTACTTACGAACCTAAGAGCAAAGATACGCTTTCGCAGCTAGTTACAGGAAAATTATCCGCCGACGAGGCGCGGGGAATTGTTGACCAAAATTACACTGTGAGAACATCTGAACCACTTATTGAGCCGCTACCTATTCCTACGGACATACCCAGCCCTGAAACTTTACCCACAGAAACACCCAGCCCTGAACTACTTATTGAACCGCTACCTATTTCTACAGACATACCCAGCATTGAAACCTCAACAGATGAAGTTAAACCCTTAAGAAGTAAACAAATAGGAAACTATTTCAATCGTCTCCGCCGTACCAATATTAAGACTGCCCCTAATTTACCCTCAATACCAGAAACTACTGATATTCCAGTAGAAACATCCAGCCCTAATTTAGCCCCAGAACTTGATTAAGTTAAATTGAAGTTATGAATACCCAACCGCAATCATCACAGTTTTTGACTCTAGAAGATTCAGCCCAGGTAGACGCGGCGCTGCTTGCTTCTAACGAAAAATTTTTGACACGGCTTACAGTTTCGTCATTAAATTTGTTAAAGCACATTGCTCAAGAATATGCAGTCAATATGGAGGACTTAACAACTAAACAAATAATTGCTTGGTTTGAAGAAGACAGCAAAATTCGACGAGAGCAAGGTTCTAAATCGGCTTATTTGCAGTGGTAAAAAGACAAGTTACAATCTTCTCAACATTCACGTTTGTTTTGCAATTAAAAACTTTGTACAAAGGGGAAAAGTGACCTTAACGCTATATTTACTTCGTCACGGACAGACAGAATACAGTCGAAATAATGCTTTTTGTGGCTCTGTTGACCCCGAACTAACGGACGATGGAATTGAGATGGCACAAGGGTTTGCAGTGGCTTACCAGTCTTTAGAGTGGCAGGCTATCTATGCAAGTCCGATGCGAAGAGCGATCGCTACAGCTACACCATTAGCCGAAAAACTGGGTATAGAGTTGGAATTACGCGACGGTTTGAAAGAGATTAATTATGGCAAGTGGGAAGGAAAAACCGTAGCAACAGTATCTAGCGAATATCACGACGACTATATACGTTGGACGGCAGATCCGGCTTGGTATCCGCCCACAGGGGGAGAATTAGCCGTTGCGATCGCTAGTCGTGCTTTAGTTGTAATTGAGGAAATCAAGCAGCGTTACAGTAGCGGTAATATTTTGATTGTTTCCCACAAAGCAACGATTAGGATTATCTTATGCAGTTTACTCGGCGTTGATGTGGGGCGTTTCCGCTTTCGGTTGGGGTGTCCGGTGGGATCGGTAAGTAAGGTAGAATTTGGCGCTCACGGCCCTTTGCTGCATAGTTTAAGCGATCGCACTCATTTAAGCCAAAGGTTGCGAACATTGCCGGGAACGTAGGAAGTGCGAAGCCTGCGTCTCTTTTATTGCTCCCTAAGCAAATACCTAAACCAACCCACGAGCCATCCTAACTAATGTACTGTTAGGGTGGATATTTTTTAGTTAACGGCAGTACATTAAACTGAAAGATAGGCAACTTGTAGGAAATTGCAACTTTTATTTAGTTTCCCGATCATTGCCTTGCTAAAAAATTATGTTAGAAAATAATATCGATTCTCAAATACCTAATCAAAGCAATATTTTAGACTTATCGGGAATAGCAACTATTCCCCAAGCACCTCCCGGTTTTAAATCGGGTTTTATTGGCATTATTGGTCGCCCGAATGTCGGCAAATCAACGCTGATGAATTATTTAGTCGGGCAAAAAATCGCTATTACTTCCCCGGTTGCTCAAACAACGCGCAATCGCTTACGTGGGATTTTAACTACTCCCGAAGCACAATTAATTTTTGTTGATACGCCAGGAATTCATAAACCCCACCATCAATTAGGAGAAGTATTAGTACAAAACGCCAGAATTGCCATTGATTCGGTCGATGTAGTGTTATTTGTGGTTGATGGAGCGGTGGAAGCTGGAGGAGGCGATCGCTATATTGTTGATATCCTTAGCCATAGTAAAACTCCCGTAATTTTAGGCATCAATAAAATTGACACGCAACCAGCCGCCGATGCCCAAATGTTAGATACTACCTATGCTCGAATTACCGAGGCTAACCAGTGGAAAATGGTTAAGTTTTCGGCTTTAACAGGTGATGGATTAGTAGAATTGCAGCAGTTGTTAATTGAAAAACTTGAAGTTGGCCCTTATTATTACCCGCCGGATTTAGTAACTGATCAGCCAGAGCGGTTTATTATGGGGGAACTTATCCGCGAACAGATTTTACTTTTAACTCGTGAAGAAGTGCCGCACTCTGT
>JACCVJ010000512.1 GCA_013698215.1 Tatlockia sp.
CGGAACCAGGCATATGCCCGGAAGTTTCGTAAACGGACTACTACAGGGCGGTTCCAAAGAAGGTTTAATCAAAGATCGCCTAAGAGTGAAGAAGACGAAGGAGCAGCTACAACGGCTGCTGACTAAGGAGCAGCTAAAGCATGATTAATTAAAAAAAAGTGGCAGCGAACTAATTGCTGCCACTTTATTATCTATTTAAATAACGTTGCAAGTCTGCGGTGCGTTGCTGTGTCACTCTAGAGATGCAAGCGGAGTAAGCAGCAGATGCGCTCGTACCTCCTTCCCATTCCCCTGCTTCGTATTCACAAGTGCGATCACGGAATTTAATCCACTCTAACTGAGCTTGGGTTAATCTTTGCCTTTGTTTAGTAGACATTTTTGGTTTTAATTTTTGATAGGTTTGGTTAAGTTGGCGATCGGCGGCTTTGGCTTCCCGCGACATACATTCATTAATTTCTACGGTAGTCGTGGCTTTAACACAATTAATAGATAGTGTTAATGGCGGAGCAGCAATACTTTCTCCACCAAACAGAGAAATACTTGCAGCAATTATCGTTAATAAGCGCCAATTCATGCTTTAACCTCGATTTGAACGCGAGCGGTTGCGATCGCACTTTTTACCTGCTCAAAGCCTGTACCACCGTAGCTATTACGGGCTGCAACTACTTGATGGGGTGCGATCGCATCATAGATATCTTCAGCAAAGGCTGGGTGCAATTGTTGCCATTCTTGCAGACTTAAATCTTTAAGTAATTTCCCTTCAGCTAGGCAAGTTTTGACTACTTTACCAACTAAATTGTAAGCAGTACGAAAAGGAATACCCCGCGCTGCTAAATAATCGGCGACATCTGTTGCATTAGAAAAATCTTCTGCTACAGCTTCAGCTAGGCGTTTAGTCTGAAATTCTAAACCTTCTTGAAACAAAATTGTCATTGCTTCCAAGCAAGCCCTAACAGTTTTTACCGTGTCAAATAAGGCTTCTTTATCTTCTTGTAAGTCTTTGTTGTAAGCCAAGGGTAGCCCTTTCATTAACATCAATAACCCTTGCAGATGTCCGCAAACTCTCCCAGTTTTGCCCCTCACTAACTCCGGTACGTCGGGATTCTTCTTTTGGGGCATAATGCTAGAACCTGTCGCACAGCTATCGGTTAGCTTGACAAATCTAAATTCTTCTGATGACCACAATATCACTTCCTCAGACAGGCGGCTGAGGTGAACCATGATAATGCTGGCTGCACCCAAAAATTCAATGGCAAAATCGCGATCGCTTACTCCGTCTAAACTATTTGCATAAACTCCATCAAAATGCAACAGTTCGGCGGTGTAGTGTCTATCAATAGGGAAAGTTGTCCCCGCCAACGCACCGCTACCGAGGGGAGAGATATTTACTCGCTTATATACATCTTGCAGGCGTTCCCAGTCACGCTGAAGCATTTGCAAGTAAGCAAGCAGGTGATGAGCCAAACTTATCGGTTGAGCGCGTTGGAGGTGGGTATAACCGGGGATGAGCGTTTCGACATTTTGCTCGGCAATTTGAAGCAAAGTTTTTTGAAACTTGCGGATATCTGTACTAATAAACTCTATTTTGTCGCGCAGATATAAGCGAATATCTGTACCAACTTGATCGTTGCGGGATCTAGCAGTGTGTAGTTTTTTCCCTACATCCCCAGTAATTTCAGTTAGCCGTTTTTCGACAGCAAAGTGTACGTCTTCCGCTTCAACTCCGGGGGTAAATTGTCCGCTCTTGTACTCAAGGCGTATTTGTTCCAATCCTTGAACTAATTGCTCGGCTTCCTCTGGGGGAATAATCTTACTATGAGCCAGCATTTTAGCGTGAGCAATGGAACCTGTAAGATCGTACTCAATTAATTCAATGTCAAAGCCAATACTAGCATTGAAAATTGCGATCGCTGGATGCAAAGCTGATTCAAATCGTTGGCTCCAAGTTGGTTGTTGACTCACAGCACCTTATAAGGACGGTTTTCGTCCCTGATAATACAATAAATAGACATTTAACTATAAAGGTTTTATTTATTTCAGTTTGTCAAAATAGATGCAACGGTTGCCCCGCTTGATAAACTAACAATTAGTTAGTAGCTAGTCAGACTGCGGAACAAATAACCGATAATTAATCCTGTTAGCAAAGCCCAAATTTGACCAGTGGCGACAAAATGACCAAAAACTCTTTGTACGTCACCTGCTAAATCTGTTTGCTTGAGAGTTTGAGCTACAATAGTCCAATTAATGGGTAGCTTTAGCAGTAATTGAGATAGGGGATCGTAGCCTTGGCTGAAACTATTTATAAAAGTGGTTATGCTTTCAATTGCCATCATTATTTTAAACTCCTAAAGTAAAAACTCAGTTGTAACACCAAATAGCAAATAAGCCTCCAATTGTTAAACGTGGAGACTTATTTGCAAATCTGTCTCTGAGCAATATACAGGAAATTAATAGTTTTTAGCTAAATGGGTGGCAAGTGGAGATAAAATTAATTTTCTGCTTTCAAGGCAAAAATCTTCTCTACAATATCCGCTACAACTATATCCGGCGTAGAAGCTCCCGAAGTTACTCCGATTGTAATTGCACCTTTTGGTAGCCAGTTTTGACTTACTTGCAAGTTACCATCTAGCAACCGATGCTCGATCCCGTTGGTATCAATGCGTTCAACGCAATCGATATGATAAGAAGCTATACCCCTTTCTACAGCAATTTCTTGTAAATGGGTAGTATTAGAGGAATTAAAACCGCCAATTACTACCATCAAATCTAACTTTTCTTCGACAAGTTGAAACATCGCATCTTGACGTTCTTGGGTAGCATCGCAGATAGTGTTGAAGGTTTGAAAATGCTCGGTTAGCTTACTTGGACTATATTTTCGCATCATTGTCCGCTCAAACAACTTGCCAATAAGCTCAGTTTCACTTTTGAGCATGGTAGTTTGGTTAGCAATCCCAATTTGTTTCAAGTCTTCATCGGGGTTGAATCCTTCGGAATGAGCATGGTTAAATTTGCTCATAAATTCGTTAGCGTCACCGCCATTGAGAATGTAAGACGCTACATACTCCGCTTGAGTGAGATTGAGGACGATTAAATACTTCCCAGCAAAGGAACTTGTCGCGATCGTTTCTTCGTGGTTATATTTACCGTGAATAATTGACGTATAATCGCCTTTTTTGTGCTTTTCAACGGTATTCCAAACCTTAGAAACCCAAGGACAGGTAGTATCTACAATTTTACAACCTTTATCGTTGAGTAGCTGCATCTCTTGGACGCTGGCACCAAAGGCGGGGAGAATAACTACATCGCCAGCATTGACAACAGAAAAGTCTTTGCTACCGTTAGTTACTTCAATAAATTTCACCTGCATTTCGCGCAAACGCTGATTTACCGAGGGGTTATGGATAATTTCGTTAGTAATCCAGATTTGTTCGGTGGGGAAATGCTGACGGGTTTCGTAAGCCATTGCTACAGCGCGTTCTACACCCCAACAAAAGCCAAAAGATTCCGCTAAACGAATAGTGACATCGCCGCGCGTGAGAGTGTAGTTATTGTCGCGGATAAGTTGAACTAAATTGCTTTGATACTCGGTTTTCAACAATGTAGCAACTTCGGCGGCTTTACCAAATCCTTTACGGTGGTAGTTTTCCGAATGTTGGAGCGACTTTTTAAAAGCTTTTGTATCCATTATTTATACGCCTTAAGGCAATTTAGATTAAATAGAATCTATGTCAGATTGTAGACTAATTCGATTTACCCGCATTTAATAAAATTTCTGCACCAAAACGCACGGGATCAGTACAAGGTAATTGTGTTGATTCTTGAACTTGATTTATGGCTTGACGTGCCATGTTTTCATCTAAATGCACTGTATTCAGGGCGATCGCTTTCACCTTCACAGCCTTAAACGCTCCCCCCGCCGTCGCCACCATTTCATAGAGCTTGACGACCTCGGTAAGCGGTGGAATCAAGACATTTGGATGGTTGCGGACGTTACTTTGTCCCGCACGGTGGACTAAAATTAATGCCGTTGGTTGCGTACCCCGAATTAAAGGTAAAGTTGCGGTAGAACCGGGATGTAAGAGCGATCCTTGTCCTTCTACGTGCAAAATGTCGCAATCGCCATAACGCATAACTAATTGTTCTACCGCACCCGCAGCGTAGTCTACGCGCACGGCATCTAAGGCTACACCATTGCCAGAAATCATGATTCCCGTTTGTCCCGTAGCCAGAAAATGCGATTGCATTCCTTGTTTTTGAGAGGCTTTGTGTAATTCTAAGCTAGTAGACATTTTGCCAATTCCCATATCCGTACCAACGGTAAGGAAGCGCTGACAAGAGAGAGTTTGCGCTTTAGCACTAGCAACTTCTATATTGCTTGGTTCTTGTCTAACATCCCAAATCCATTGTCCGGGTTTCAGTGTTTGAAATTCTGGCATAGTTGCCATTGATGTGTGCAAACCATTGACAATTGATAAACCTGCGGCTACAGCTTGCTTAATTTCTGTCAACCATTCAATAGGTAATATTCCCCCAGAAGGTGCGATTCCAATTACTAATACTTCTGGCTCATAACTTAAAGCTTCGTCTATATTGGCAACAATTGGTACATGGCGATCAATTCCCGTTAATTGCGCTAACGATTCCCCCGCACACTGGCGATCAATTACGACGACAATAGAAGCATCGCTAAACCGTAGTAATGCTAAACCTGTTTTGCCATAAACACCTTTAACCCCATCATGGAGCAAAATAGCAACTTTTTCGTTACTTCCCAACCGCACGATATTCTACTCCCAAACCT
>JACCVJ010000515.1 GCA_013698215.1 Tatlockia sp.
CTTGATAGAGTAAAATACAGTTAAAGAGTAAACTCAACCTGAAGCCGAATGAAAGCATACTCTGTAGACCTGCGCCAGAAAGTTATTGATGCGTATAACCAGCGAGAGGGGTCACAGCGACAACTAGTATAATGAAAATAAAGTTATGCAACATCATTAGTGAGTATGAAGCGGGTCGAGATCCACCTTAAGCAGAATGAGCGAGAACCCCTAAAAGCGATGTGTTCATCGGGCGTTCTCTCGGTGCGAGTGCTACAACGTACCCAGATTCTTCTGGCGCTGGATCAAGGAATTGTTGACCAGCAGATAGCAGCAGTGCTGCAAATAGAACGTACCCGCATTTGGCGAGTACGACAACGCTACCTTGACGACGGATTAGAAGCCGCGTTGTATGACCGACCTCGGAGTGGACGACCGACCGAATACGGCGACAAGGCTGAAGCCGAACTGGTGGCACTGGCGTGCAGTGACCCGCCTGAAGGATATAGCCAATGGAGTTTAGTCTTGCTGACGGAAGTGGCGCGGCAGCAAAGTCAACTGTTGAGCAGCGTGAGTCAAGAGACCGTGCGCCAAACCCTGAAAAAAAACGTTGTAAGCCTTGGTTAAAAGAGATGTGGTGCATTGGCACCATCACTCCTCAATACCGCCAGCGGATGTACAATCTGCTCGACCTTTATCAACTGCCCTACAACCGGGATGAACCCGTGGTGTGTGTGGATGAAAAAAGTAAACAACTGTTAGCTCACAAACACCCTGATATTCCCTTGAAACCCGGTCAAACCACCAAAGTGGACTATGAGTATGAACGCAAAGGCACCCGCAATCTGTTTGTAGCCGTTGAACCCTTGGCAGGATGGAGACAAGTGCAAGTCACGCTGCAACGCAAGAAGCAAGATTTTGTGTCCTTTATCCGCCAACTGCTGCAAGGACGGTATCGCCGAGCCAAGCGAGTCCATTTGGTGTTAGACAATCTCAATACCCATTTTGCCAAGGTGTTTGAGGATGTCTTAGGGCAAAAGCGCGCCCAGACCCTGCTGCGTCGCCTTGTGTTTCACTACACCCCGATCCACGGCAGTTGGCTAAATATGGCAGAAATTGAGATTGGGATTTTGGACAAACAGTGCCTCAAGCGACGGATTGCAACCGAAGCCGACTTGGTGGCTGGGGTGCAAGCATGGCAGACTCGCAGAAATCAACAACGGAAAACGATTAACTGGGCATTCACTCGTAAAGATGCAGACAAAAAGCTTAAGAAATACTACGTTGCATAATTAATTTTTTGCTACACTAGGGTTTGGCATTCTCCTAAACCTCGATACATATACGCCAACCGCCAGTATCCAGACTGCCTGTGGTATTTTTGGGACGGTGCTTACAAAAAACATGAGCCAATTTTATTTCAAGCTTTGACGGGAATTGTTGAGAAGCTAGAAATAGAAGAAAAGGAATATAAGGGCAAACCAGACTATAAAGTTAATCTTCATATTCGTGCCGAGCGCAACTATGTAATTCAGTCTGGTTCAGAAACACTCTTTGCTAAAGGTTTAATTTATACGCTTTCTAAGTTACAAGTTGTCTCTTTCAATAAACCAATGACAATTGCTGTAGAACCTGGAGACACGGAGCAAGTATTGTTTTCCCGCATTTATAACCCAGGAACAGGACAAGCAGTTTATGCCCCATACACTGAGCCTGTAGATTGGCAAAATATCATCGCACGGGCGACTTCTAAAATTAACACAGCACACGGGCGGGTAGAGCAAACAACCCAGATACCCCAGACTGCTTAGAGCATTACATACAAAATTCATTAACTAGGGGTTAGAACAATTATCTAGCCCCCATTTTGTAATACAACGCGCGAGAATTAACCATGCTAAAACCAGTCTTTACCAAGCAGAAAAACCTGGAGGAGATGCAGCATCTTCTAAAGCACTACGGGCAGATTTATCCGCAAGCCAAACAGCAAGGAAAGGTTGTGTTGCGGCAGTATCTCAAAAAGTTGAATTACAAAATTCAGCATTTACAATTTCGTTCCCAGCACCGATAGATTTTGTTTTCAATCACCCTTCAACAGTTAACCAATCATCTACAAATATGCACATTACTACAGTCGGCGTTGAGTACAGACGAAAGTTCAACCTTGGTAATTATGAGAGCCTTGAATTAGGCATCAACCTCTATGCCAAGGTGGACGCAGACGAAGAAGCTGAGGCGGTAGCAGAGCTTCTGTGGCAGCAGGCAAAAGCAACCGTAAAGGCACAGGCGGCTCCGGTACTGAAGGCTATTAATTATCAAGCGCAAATGAAGTACAAAGATGGAGGGGTAGTAGTCGAGCCGGATGAGATATGGGAGTATTGAGAAAGATGAATAGCTGTTTGAATTTATGCCAGAAACATCAGCTTAC
>JACCVJ010000545.1 GCA_013698215.1 Tatlockia sp.
GCGTATCTAAACTTTAGCGATGATATGCCTGTAGATGTAACTATTTTGGCAGTAACTATCGCCCGTGACGAAGCTACACCCCTTACTTGTCATATTTCAAAATACGAGCGCGTTTCTAGCAAAGCAATTCCGGTAACGTGGAAGATATGCGGAACTTATGTGAATAGCTACCTCAGCCGCCGTGCTGCTCAAAGTGAAGGTTTTAATGATGCCATAATGCTTGATGGGTCAGGTAAAATTACTGAAGCCACCGCCGCTAATATTTTTTTCTTGCAATCTAACACTGTTGTCACACCAGCACTCAATGGTAATATTTTTCCTGGTATTACCCGTGCTACGTTGCTAGATATAGCTAAGGCAACAAATATTGAAGTAGTAGAGCGAGATATCATACCTAATGAATTAGGAAGTTTTGAGGGCGCTTTCTTAGCTGCAACTATGATGGAATTGAAGCCAGTAGCCAGCATTGAAAACCATAAGTATAATACCTGCAACCATCAACTGTTTAAGCATTTTTTGCAAGAATTTCGCCAAATTACCCACCAAAAGCCCAAAAATCTTAGTTAACTGTTTAACAAATCCTTTCTTTTCGGTCGCGTAAGCGCCACAGCAATTAAATCCGTGCGATAAAGTCAATATTGAGCAACCTGCAACCTCTAGTCATGAACGTTTCCTACTCTCCATCATCGCCAGACTCTAATCAAGGCAAACTAACAATGCCTAACGCCGATTATCGAGAGTTAGAGCGGAAAAAACTCAGCCCGATGATGCAGCATTATGTTGAAATCAAAGAGCAGTATCCTCACGCGCTGCTATTGTACCGAGTTGGTGACTTTTTTGAAGTATTTTTTCAAGATGCTTGCACGGTTTCCGAGCAATTAGAGCTAGTTTTAACCAGTATTCAAGCAGGTAAAGAAATTGGACGAGTACCCATGTCCGGCGTACCTCACCATGCCATAGACCGCTACTGTGCCATGTTAGTTGAAAAAGGATTTGCGATCGCAATTTGCGACCAAGTAGAAGATGCGTCTGTAGCGGCGGCGCAAAATCGGCAGGTAAAGCGCGAAGTAACAAAGGTCATAACACCTGGTACGTTGTTAGACGAAGGAATGCTCAATGCTCGGCGCAACAACTTTCTCGCCGCCGTAGTCATTGCTGGAGAACATTGGGGTTTAGCTTACGCAGATATCTCTACGGGGGAATTTCTAACTACTCAATCGAGCGCCTTAGAGCATTTAACTCAAGAATTGATGCGCTTGCAGCCGTCAGAAGTTTTATTTCCCACCAATGCCCCCGATTTGGGTAGTTTATTACGTCCAGGTGAGAAGTCGGCACACTTGCCTAACTGCTTACCTAGCTCCTTTTGCTACGCCATGCGTGGTCAAACCCCTTTTACACAACCCGAAGCTCGAAGTCGGCTATTGCAGCGCTTTAAAATGCGTAGTTTAGAAGGAATTGGCTTAGAACAATTACCTTTAGCAGTACGGGCGGCGGGGGGATTGCTGGAATACCTAGAAGCTACCCAAAAAGAAAACCCTGTAGCACTCCAATTATTGCGGACTTATACAATTACAGACTTTTTAATTGTTGATAGCCAAAGCCGCCGCAATCTAGAAATCACTCAAACTGTCCGCGATGGGATTTTACATGGTTCTTTGCTATGGGCAATCGATAAAACCAGTACAGCCATGGGTGGTAGAGCTTTGCGACGTTGGTTTTTGCAACCACTGCTAGATATTAAAGGAATTAAAGCGCGCCAAGATACTATTCAAGAATTAGTTGAAGATACGGCGCTACGTCACGATTTAAGGCAACTATTGCGACAAATTTATGACTTAGAAAGGTTAACCGGACGCGCGAGTTCGGGAAGTGCCAACGCGCGAGATTTAGTATCTTTAGCAGATTCTTTACTAAAACTACCGGAAATAGCTCGGTTAGTAGAAAATGCCAAATCCCCTTACCTGAAAGCTTTGCAAAAAGTACCGCCAATATTAGAGCAGTTAGGGCATCAAATCCACGCTCACTTAGTAGAGTCTCCTCCTTTGTATCTTACTGATGGCGGTTTGATTCGTAGTGGCATCAATTCTCAGCTTGATGAGTTGCGCCTAACTGTCGAACAAGACAAACTATGGATTGCCAACTTAGAAGTTGAAGAAAAAGCAAGTACGGGAATCCCTACACTTAAGGTCGGATTTAACAAAACCTTTGGTTACTACATTAGCATTTCTCGATCGCGCGCTGACCAAGTTCCGGCTCATTATATCCGCAAGCAAACTCTTACCAACGAGGAGCGCTACATTACGCCAGATTTGAAAGAAAAAGAAGCACGAATCTTGACGGCAAAAGATGACCTCAATCGCCTAGAATACGAGGTTTTTTCCCTTTTACGTCAAGAAGTTGGGGAAAGTGCGGAGATTATTCGTAATACTTCTCGCGCGGTGGCGGCGGCGGATGTATTATGTGGTTTTGCTGAAGTCGCGGTTTATCAAGGCTACTGTTGTCCGCAAATGGTAGAAGGGCGAGAAATTAGCATTATTGATGGTCGTCATCCCGTAGTCGAGCAATCAATACCATCAGGGTTTTTTGTGCCAAATTCGACAATGTTGGGATGGGAAGCAAATAGCCAAGAAGCTATAGAAAAGCCGGACTTGGTGATTTTAACCGGGCCAAATGCCAGTGGCAAAAGCTGTTATTTACGGCAATTAGGATTAATTCAGTTAATGGCTCAAGTGGGTTGCTTTGTTCCGGCAAAACAGGCAATACTCGGAATATGCGATCGCATTTTTACTCGTGTAGGCGCAGTAGATGATTTAGCTACCGGGCAATCTACTTTTATGGTAGAGATGAACGAAACGGCTAATATCCTCAATCATGCTACTTCTAAGTCGCTGGTACTATTAGATGAAATTGGGCGCGGTACGGCAACCTTTGACGGGCTTTCGATTGCTTGGGCGGTGGCGGAGTATTTGGCACAAGAGATTAAATCAAGAACAATTTTTGCTACTCATTACCACGAAATGAATGAATTAGCCTCAATGCTGCCAAATGTCGCTAATTATCAAGTGACAGTAAAAGAATTACCCGACCAGATTATATTTTTGCACCAAGTTCAACCCGGTGGCGCAGATAAATCCTATGGCATAGAAGCGGGAAGATTGGCGGGTTTACCCTCAGTCGTGATTGTCCGCGCCAAAGAAGTAATGGGGCAAATTGAAAAGCATAGTAAAATTGCCATCGGACTAAGAACACAAATTAACGAGTTGTAAAGAAGTTACTAGGATTGCGATCGCCTAGTTAAAATGGCATAAGCCCAGAGACATAGTTACTGTTGTTACACTTGATTACAGATTAGGTAACAAGCAAAAGCAACGTGATAATTTCTAATCTGGTAAGAAACTCACCATTATGAGGAGAACATCGCTCGTGGCAATTCAACACCAAACACTACCATCTAACGATTTAACTCGTGAAGATTTCAGCGAATATGTTGCTCATCTGCAATTGCATATGACTTTGCAAGCGCGAAACTTAGTCCCCACCTTCAACAAAACTGCGGGAGATAGCCGCGAACAATTACTACATCAAACCCAAGCAAATTTTGAAAAATTAGTATCCCGTCAAGCACGTTAAGTAATGTATTTAGACCTGGCAACTCCTGTCAGTTCGTTTTGTCAGGTCTAATCTTAAAATCGCTCTTTAGATTAGCGGCATAAATACAGAAAGTCGTTAAAATATGGGTGCAGCATATTAACTAACTTTAGGCTGGATTCCAACCAGACGAATCATGACTTCCGTACTTCCTCAAAATCTAAACGTTGTTATTCGCACGGTTCAACGCCGGGATATAGAAGGAATTGAGCGTCTCTGTACCGAATCGTTCGTGTCAGACAAACCAATGGTGGCTACAGAGCAGAATCAATTAAAATTACTGCGTCGCTGGTACGGCTTGCTAAAGTTTTTAAATTTGTTTCCAAATCCCCTGCAATACCACTTTTGTATTTATGTCGCCGAGCAGGCCAAGCGCGTCCAAGGGACAATTCAAATCTCGCCTTGCAACCGCACTCGCAGCACTTGGCGGGTAAAAAGATTATTAGTAGATGCTCAATCTGGCGCTCAAGGCGTTGGCTCAGGATTGCTACGTTACTGTTTTGAAGCAGTAGGAGAGGCGAGAACTTGGTTATTAGAAGCCGATATTAATGATAAAGAATCTTTAGCCCTTTATCGTCAAAATGGCTTTCAAACTCTAGCTCAACAAACTT
>JACCVJ010000572.1 GCA_013698215.1 Tatlockia sp.
TTCGCTTTCGGAAAAATCTGAACAATCTCGCCCGTCCACAAAATTCGCTCGGTTTTATCGAAATCGAAAATATCGTCTAAGAAAACAGAATTGTTCCGGTCAACGGCTGCCATTCCGTGGTCGGAAACAATGATTAAATTCACTTGCTCGAAAATTTTTCTCGTCTTCAAACCGTCAACCAGGCGTTTTATATTATCGTCCACTTCCAAAACCGCGTAACGAGTTTCTTCCGCATCGGGCGAAAATTCGTGTCCCGCGTCGTCCACATCGCTAAAATACAAAGTCAACATCGTCGGGCGTTTTTCGATTGGCAAATCGAGCCACGACAAAATTTTATCAACCCGCAAATCATTCGGGGCTTTTCCGTTGTATTCCTTAAAAAATGTCGGACGCAAATCTTGAAGGTCGGTTTCCGTTCCGGGGAAAAAATACGAAGCGGCAATTTGATTCTGCTTTTCCGCCGTCGCCCAAATCGGTTCGCCCAGCCACCAGCGCGGTTTCTGCACTTCGGCGCGTTTGTCGAGACCGAATACCGCGCCGAAATCGTAAATGTTGTTCTCAATAATTCCGTGATGCTCAGGATAAAGTCCGGTAGCAATCGTGTAATGATTCGGAAAAGTCTTGGTCGGAAAAGATGGAATCAGCCATTTTGCCCGCACACCTTTTCGAGCTAATTCATTCAAAGTTTTCGGCTGAAATTTGTCGAGATAATCATACCGAAAACCATCGAGCGATATTAAAATCACCGTCGGCTTAAGGTCTTTGATTGCCTTTTGCGAGAAAACAGTGAATGAAGTCAACAAACAAAGAATTAAAATTATTAAAAACTTTTGCATGTTTTTATCTGTTAAATAAGGCAGATTTATTTTATTGGTGTAGTATAAATTTATATACTCTCTAACCATTTAATACAGCGAGAAGTTGATTTAATAAATTCAGTAATTTTATCTTCGTTAACATCATTAAGAACGCCATCTCTACGGTATTGATTTGGTCTTCCGTGAGCAATATTTCCTCGTGCATCCCAAAGGTCTTCAATTACTGCGAAATCATTTGGATGTTCTATTTCAAATGAATGAGTATTGTTGGTCATCTTAAGTAAATCAGCACTAAGATGCACAGGTAAATTTACACCACTTAATACTCTATTTATTTTGAATGGAACATCTCCAGCTTTCAAAAACCATAATCTTTCAAAATGAATGTCTCTTGCTTGTTCACAAGCTATTACGGCATCTAAAACTGCACGTCTAAAATCTGATATTGCCGCAAAATATCTAGCATCTAAATTAAGTAAAGCATATAGTGGACTAACTTTTTCCTGCTCTAAATCATTAATAGATTCTTCCCATATAGCTTCATCAATTGGAATTTCATCGCCTGTAACTGTTCTGCCCATAGCATTAGACCAAGGCTTTTCAAGTGGAAAACCATTTTTTAAAATAGCAAAATTGGCTCGCAACAAACTTGCTGTAGTATGGTGTTCCATCCACCATTGTTTTGTTTTGTGACGAATTAATTGAATTAGTTTTGATACAGAACTATGAACAATTTGGTCTTTATTTTCCTCACGACTAAGAAGGTCAATTCTTAAACTATCCATTGGCATAATACTTGGAAATTGTTCAAATTCTTCTTTAACAAATAAATGCATTATTGATTCTCCATTTACATCTTTTTCTAAACTTGGAATAGCCGCTAAGGTTGGAATAATCAAATTGTTATTTGGCTCAATGTTCAAACCTTCAATAAATGGAATACTTTCAACACTAATTGGAGGCATAGGTATAAAATTAGCTTTCCCACTTCGGAAGAAGGGATAAATTCGGATAGTTGTGTCATCAATAATTATTTCTTTTACTTTTATTGGACTTTGACTATCTACATATATCAAAAATGGAAATGTATATAGTAGGGCTGTTCCCATTGGTTTTAGTGAAAATGTTGAATTCATAAAATTTTTGTTTGTTTCTTATATCAATGGTTCGGACAGAATTACGTTGAAATGACCGCGTAATTCCGCAAGTTTTCATATTGCTCGTGATTTTTTATTAAAGTAGAGTCTAAATCTAACTTTGAAATAAATAATTCGAGAAGATGTTC
>JACCVJ010000664.1 GCA_013698215.1 Tatlockia sp.
TACGACACTAGGCAATAAACCAGTAAGTTATATTCGTATAGTAGAGCGCTATTGAGAAATCCTGATGATATTTGGACTTGGCAAAAAAACAACTATCCCTACCGCCGAAAAAGCACTGCCTGGGCGATCGCAATCTATGCAAGTACCCAAGAGCCATTTCGTCAATAATAACCCCCTCCAGCCTCCTTATCCTGATGGTATGGAAACTGCTGTATTTGGACTTGGCTGTTTTTGGGGAGCAGAGCGCAAGTTTTGGACGATAGAGGGCGTTTATACTACGGCGGTGGGCTATGCAGCCGGAATTACACCTAATCCTACCTACGAGGAAGTTTGTTCGGGAATGACGGGACACAATGAAGTAGTTTTAGTTGTCTTCGATCCCAAGGTTGTCAGCTACGAAACTTTGCTTAAAGTTTTCTGGGAAAGCCACAACCCAACTCAAGGAATGCGTCAAGGCAATGATGCCGGAACTCAATACCGTTCGGGCATTTATACTTATTCCGATCAAAAGCAAGCTGCCGAAGCTTCTAAAACCACTTATCAGCAAGCACTAACTAGAGCAGGCTACAAAGAAATTACTACCGAAATTGTTGATGCTCCTGAATTTTACTTTGCTGAAGGCTACCATCAGCAGTACCTCGCAAAAAACCCTAATGGCTATTGCGGTTTAGGTGGCACAAATGTTTCTTGTCCTATCGGCGTTCAAGTCTAACGTCTTCAGCTAAAAGTAACAAAACATTGACAAGCGTATTCATAATGAGTACGCTTTAGATAAGTTTACAAAGACTGAGGAGCCAAATTAATGTTGACTAATAAAGAAGGGCAAAGAGTCCCGGATGTCACCTTCCGTACTCGCAAAGACAATCAATGGATGGATTTAACCACCGATGACTTATTTGCAGGTAAGACTGTAGTTGTATTTTCATTGCCTGGTGCTTTTACGCCAACTTGTTCGTCAACTCACCTTCCTGGTTATAACGAGTTAGCGCCAGTCTTTAAGAAAAATGGTGTAGATAGTATTGTCTGCATTTCTGTTAACGATACCTTCGTGATGAACGAATGGATGAAAGATCAACAGGCAAACAATCTTATAGTAATTCCTGATGGTAATGGCGAATTTACCGAAGGTATGGGAATGCTAGTAGATAAAGCAGACTTAGGCTTTGGTAAGCGATCGTGGCGCTATTCGATGCTAGTAAAAGATAGCTTGATTGAAAAAATGTTTATTGAGCCAAATGTACCCGGCGATCCTTTTGAGGTATCGGATGCGGATACAATGCTAAGTTATATTAATGCTGAAGCTGTAAAGCCCAAAGTAGTATCTTTGTTTACAAAAGTAGGTTGCCCTTTCTGCGCCAGTGCTAAAAAAATGCTCACTGAGCATGGCTTGGAATACGAAGAAATAGTATTGAGCAAAGACATCACTAACCGCTCTTTACGGGCTGTCACGGGGGCAATAACCGTTCCTCAAGTGTTTATCAATAGCAAGCTAATCGGCGACTCTGAAGCCCTCGCTTCCTACCTTCACGCTTCCTAGTGCATTGGTAGAGATGTAGCTTTCTAGTGCATTGGTAGAGACGTAGCAATGCTACGTCTCTACATAATTAGGGCGATCGCCAATTAAATTAAACATTCCCCCAAAGGTAGATTCTTTTGTTATGGCTAAAAAGTCATGGGGAAAGCCAAGTTCAATTGTGCTGACATCATCTAGAGCTTTTAGATGTTCGGTTGATAGCTGAAAATCAAGACAAGCTAAGTCGGCTTGCAACTGGGAGATTTTATTGGCTCCCAAAATAGGGATAATACCTTTGCTGCGTACCCAATTGATCGATACTTGGGCGGGAGTGCAACCCATTTGTTGGGCTATGCAATCGCTGGCGATAAATTCTCCTAAAAACTTCTCACTACTACCGCCGTTATAAACTTCGTTGGCGGTATCGATAAAATTTCCCCCGCCTTCTACAAACGCATCAAAAATTTGGCGGCTTTCTGGTTCGGAAATTCCCCAGCCAAAATCTTCTCCAAAACTCATAGTTCCTAAACAAATTTCGCAAACCCTTAGCCTACTGTTTCCGAGTAACTTGTATCTCATAACCTTTTGTTATATTTATCTACTGTTTTAAGCTCAAAAAGTATTTTTTGGGCAACTTGGATTAAGGCTTTGATAACTTTCGCTAAATCTTGATGAAAACACTATTAGGTTGCGAATTTTTGTCTATTACATTTGACTAAACTAGGTTAATACAGTTAAAATGAACGATTTGCACTGTCTCTAAAATTAGAGCGTTGTTGGTTGTTTATTAACGAGGTGAACATGGCAAAGCGCCGTAACCCCAAGAAAGAAAAGGCGCTACGGAACCAGGCATATGCCCGGAAGTTTCGTAAACGGACTACTACAGGGCGGTTCCAAAGAAGGTTTAATCAAAGATCGCCTAAGAGTGAAGAAGACGAAGGAGCAGCTACAACGGCTGCTGACTAAG
>JACCVJ010000703.1 GCA_013698215.1 Tatlockia sp.
CGTAGCAAGTCCATTTGATGACGAGTTTCGTCAGTAAGGACAGCGCTAATATCTTCCTCAATCCACTGAGAAAGATTAGCGATCGCCCGTAAAGGTGCTTTGAGGTCGTGAGAAGTGACGTAAGCAAACTGATCTAGTTCCTGATTGCGCTTTTCTAAGGCGGTATTAGTTTGAGTCAAAATAGCTGTTAAATAAGCTAATTCACTAGCACGAGAAGTTAGCGCCGCCTCAGTAGTTTTGCGCTCTTGAATATCAGTACATACCCCTACCCACTCGCGGATAGTGCCATCATTAGTTATCACTGGCACACCCCGCACGGCAAAGTAACGATAGCTGCCATCCTTGGCGCGAATCCGGTATTCGGTATCGTAGAGGCTTTTTGTTTGCAAAGCTTGATTCCAAGCGTTGGCGGTGCGCTCTCGGTCGTCTGGATGCAAAGCCGCTAACCAGCCCCAGCCTTTAACTTCTGCTTGACTTTGACCTGTATAAGTTCTCCAGTAGGGCATATCCACAACTTGCCCCTGCGCGTCGGTTGTCCAGACAATTTGCGAAGTAGCAATGACTAGAGAGCGATAGCGTTCTTCGCTTTGTTGCAGGGCTTCTAGGGAGTTGTAGTGAGACTTTTTACTAGCAAGGGCTTCTGCTCTGGCGGCTTGCTCTAAAACAGATAATTCCTCTACTTGGGCTGTACGACTGCGTATTCGTTGTTCTAATTCGGCATTAAAAACGCTCAGACCTGCGATCGCCTTAGTGCGATCGGTAATATCTGTAACTAAAGAAGTTACCCCAAATATATTACCATTGCTATTAATTAATGGTTGGTTGTACCATTCGCAAACAATTACTTTCCCTTCTTTAGTAAGATTTTCGTTAATGCTGCAAGTACCGCCTCTTTGGTGGATAAGTTCGCCCCAAACTTGATTAACTTGCTCTGAACTACTTGCGGTCACAATCAAACTTGCGGCATGACGACCGATGACTTCGCAGTTACGGTAGCCAAAAATTGCTTCGGCGGCAGCATCCCACTTGACTACCTCAAAATTTAGATTCCACTCAATTACTGCTAAAGGGGTTTGCTGTAAGGAGGTGAAATGATGTTGAGGCAAGGGTTCGAGCAAACTAAAGTTTTGCACCTGACAACGGACTACCCAAGTATCTTTTACAGGTGTACCTTGCTCCAAAAACGAATTGTAACTACCATCGGCAGCTTGGAGACGGTAGGTAATTTGATAGGGCTGATTATTGTTAATAGCTTGTTGTCTAGTTGCCAGCAGGCGATCGCGGTCTTCGGGGTGCAAACTCCGCTCAAATCCCCAGCCTAATAATTCCAATTCACTTAGTTGCTCGCTACTCATCAGAAATATGTATTATAAAGGGCAAAACTTAAACACTTTTTAGGCTTTTTAGTTGATGCGATTTTAGAGCAATAATTATATATACTCTAAATTTGATACTCTAGTAGACGCGATCTACTCCTAAAAGCTAAAGGAATAATAATTTTCTGTATTATTAAAATACCAATAAGATTAGTGCAAATAGATTGTATTGCTTAAATGGAGAATAGATCGCCATTCGACTTTCTATAAATTCGATTGTTTTAAAGTAAAGCGTAGTAAACGGCGGACGTTGATAATGAGTAAGATTCGCGTTGCATTAATTGAAGACCACGATCTCACCCGTGTGGGGATTAGAACTGCATTGCAGCAGCGTCAAGAGATTGAAGTAGTGGGGGAAGCAGCTAATGCTAGTGACGGGCTAAAACTGCTAGAAGCAGAACACCCAGATATTGCCATTGTTGATATTGGCTTACCAGATAAAGATGGAATTGAGCTAACAAGGCAATTAAAAGCTAGTCAAAATGCTAATGACGAATCAAGAACTAAGGTTTTGATTTTGACACTGCGCGACAACAAAGAGGCGGTACTAGCAGCTTTTGCGGCGGGGGCTGACTCCTATTGCATGAAGGATATTAGTTTTGATAATTTGCTCGAAGCCTTGCGCGTCACTCATAGCGGCAATGCGTGGATCGATCCAGCGATCGCCCGAATTGTTCTGCAACAAGCCCAGCAAACCCCAGAAGGAAGTACAGAAAGCATGGTAGCTGACGGCAAAACTGTTTCTATTAATGCCGCCGATGCGGAGTACGATCAAATGATTGCGGCTTACCCGCTAACAGAAAGAGAATTAGAAGTTTTGCAGCTAATTGTCGAAGGTTGTAGCAATGCCATAATTGCTGAGAAGCTTTATATTACTGTAGGCACAGTGAAAACTCACGTTAGAAATATTCTCAATAAGTTGTGCGCTGATGACCGCACCCAGGCGGCGGTAAGGGCTTTGCGTTCTGGTTTAGTAGGTTAATATCCCCCCTAGCCCACGTCAACAAAGCGGTCAGGTTCAGCTACACCGCTTTTTGACTCCCCTTAAAAAGGGGGAAAATATCTATGAAAAAAGGGGGGAAATATTTGGAAAAGGGTTTCTATTTAACGGCGGAGATTGAGTAATTCTTGGGGAGAAGCGAGAAGTTTTACGGTTATAGAGACAATTTGTTGCTGAGAATTGAGGATAAATAGCCAAGATACATTTACACCAAATAAAGGCATTTGAACTTTGCCATTGACGCGAAGTTGGACTAAATCATTTTCTTGGCTTTCGATAATGCCTTGATGGGGTTCGGCTTTGAGTCCTAGCGCCTCTTGCTGGAGGTAAGATGCGATCGCATCGCTGCCCACGATACCCGACTCAAAAGGTGCGTACATCACGCCATCGGGGGCAAATAAAGCCGCAGTAGAACAAAAATCCCCAGCATTTAATAGCTCAAAGTAGTGTGAGATTGTCGGGTTGCTGATGCCTGCAATAGTTTGAGTAGATATATCGGTTTGCATAGAATCTTCTCTAGGAAAACAAAAATAGATAGGTTCTAGATTATCTATAAAGTCAGGGTAAAACCTAGTTCCTAAAGAGAGATTGAGGGGAGCTATTAAGTGGAAACCATGGCACCCACGACCAATAATGATACGAGAGTTACTAACGGAGCCAGTGCGATCACGCCTTTACTTCCTAGTTAACACACTGACATTGACACAATCAACCCCACAATGCGATGACAGCATCCCCTATCCTCACGAGTACACAAATCAAAGATAAAGCTTTAGAAATTGGATTTCATAAAGTAGGAATTGCCAAGGTAGATAACACTGATGTAGAAGTGCAGCACTTGCAAGAGTGGCTAAACAAAGGTTATCAAGCAGATATGGCATGGATGAATGACCCCAAACGCCAAAATATTCGCGCACTCATGCCTGAAGTGCAAAGTATTATTTGTGTAGCGTTGAATTATTACACCCCGCACCAACGCCCAAATAGCCCCCAATATGCCAAAATTTCCCGCTATGGCTGGGGACGAGACTATCATAAGGTGATGGCTAAAAAGTTAAAAGCTTTAAATAACTGGTTGCAAACTTATCCCGATGTGCGATCGCGTTACTTCTGTGATACTGCACCAATTCAAGATAAAGTTTGGGCGCAGAAAGCTGGAATTGGCTGGATTGCCAAAAATGGCAATGTAATTACTAGAGACTACGGATCTTGGGTATTTTTGGGTGAAATTCTCACAAACCTAGACTTAACGCCCGATATCGCCCATACTGAACACTGTGGTAGTTGTACTCGTTGCCTTGATGCGTGTCCAACAAGTGCGATCGCCCAGCCTTTTGTTGTCGATGCCAATCGCTGCATTGCTTATCATACAATTGAAAACCGTGAGGAAAAGTTACCGGATGAGATTTCTGCTCACCTTCAAGGTTGGGTAAGTGGTTGCGATATCTGTCAAGATGTGTGTCCTTGGAATCAGCGCTTTGCGAAAGAAACTGATATAGTCGAATTTCAACCTTACCCGGAAAATGTCGCACCTACATTAACTCAGTTAGCAGAAATTTCTAACGAGGAGTGGGATAGACGCTTTACAGCTTCAGCATTGCGACGCATTAAACCCCAAATGTTGCGAAGGAATGCCCAAGCAAATTTATCCATAGCTACTCCCAAGGACGATTAACAAATTTTTCAACAACCATGAATCCAAAAGTAATTATTTTTGATTTTGATGGTACTATTGCCGACTCTTTAGAGACGCTAGTTAATATTAGCAATCGTTTGGCTATGCAATTTGGCTATAAACAAACTAGCCTTGCTGAACTTGCTCAAATGCAGAACTTAACTTCTAGAGAAATTATTAAGCAATCTGGTATTTCAATTTTTAAAGTCCCTTTTTTAGTTAAAAAGGTTAAAGCCGAATTGAGTTTTGAAGTCAAAACTTTAAATTTATTTCCTGAGATGAAGGAAACATTAATTGAACTACATAAACTAGGTCATAAGCTAGTAATTATTAGTTCTAATTCAAAAAGTAATATTTTAGCATTTTTGGAACACAATAACTTAGCTGAGATATTTTATTATATTTATTCTGGTTCAACAATTTTTGGCAAAGATAAAGTGATTAATAGATTTATTAGGCAAGAGAGTATTGATGTTAAAGATGTATTTTATGTAGGGGATGAGACTAGAGATATAGAGTCAGCTAAAAAAAGTAGAGTGATTGCGATCGCAGTAAGTTGGGGATTTAATACTAAAGAAGTATTAATGAAGCAGAACCCAGATTATTTAATTGATCGACCGGGTCAACTGAGAGATATTCTTAAAAAGCAAGAGCTTAGTATAAAGTAATAATTGCGCTGATTTTTTGACATTTTCAAGCGCAATTAGTAATTCTTACTTACCAGGCTGACCTTTTTCTAAAGCTTTATGCATGAGATCGTCATCTACATTGCCCACTGCGCCCTTCGGAGCGCCGACATCTTTTGCCATCGCCATATAATCACTAGGATCGCCTGTAGACAAGGTTTCTGATTTTGTTTCCGATGGAGTTGGAGTAGCAAACTGATGAGCAGTAGCTTTATCCGCAGCTTCCGCACCTTCGGGAGTGCGATCAATATCGCTAACGCTAAATTGCTGGGCGGCGGCGTAGTCTGCATCAATATCAATAGAGGGCATTTTTTCTTTCCCTTGGGTCATACTTTCAGCAGCTAATTGAGCATCTTGAGTTGTAGCTTGAGTAGCATCGGGCTTAATTTCGTCAGGCATAGCAACAAATCCGAGAATAATTTTATTGGTGAAGTTATCTTATAAAGTACTCGCCTATTTCCATAACCCCACTAAGATAGATTTTTTGATGGACGACAAAATCAATGGACAAATAATAAAAATCTCTCTATTGGAGGGCGAATAAAAGAATTAATTTCTGTTAAGTCTAAGCAACAGGTAATTTAATTTAAAGTTGAGATAAATTATGGCTTCAAGTCATGCAGCAAAACAGCCTCAAGCAGTCACAGGCGAAACCCAAGATGCGGTAAAAGCTTTTGAAAGTTTGGATACCGACGCTAAATTAGCTGTATTTTATTTTATTTACGAAAAGATGGGAGAATCTATTACTCCAGCCGCTCCAGCAGCAACAGAGCCAGAATTAGCGCCAAGATTGTTGGGTGATTATTACAACTATTCAAAAGACGAGCAGTTGGCAATTATGCGGCAGATTGTGAATTGCGAAGACACAGATTATTCTCGTGCCTATGGAGCGTTGAAAGAGAATAATCAATTAATGGTTTGGTATGCTTGGGCGCAAGGGATGGGGGATACAGTGGTAGGAATGCCGCAAAACTATGAAAGAACCCAAGCTCTAAATGGTGTATTGTCGCAGGTCGAAGCATTGAACTTTGACGATCAAATTTCCGTATTGCGAACAATTGCCGGAGACATGGGTTGTAGCGACGTGCAGCCAATTGAAACTCAGGCGCAGACAGGGAAGACTTCAAGTTTTTAGTTAAATAACTACTGATTGAAAGTAGAGAAGGAACTAATTTTAGGATGCGGCGACTTGTCCAATTTCTGCGGGAGTAAGGTGAGAGTGGACAACTTGCCCATCACGAAACCAGACTACGCGGCGTGTTTGCCGGGCAACATCAGATTCGTGAGTAACCATAACGATTGTAATTCCTGTAGCATTAAGTTCGCTAAAGATGTCCATAACTTCAGTAGTAGTGCGGGAATCGAGAGCGCCCGTAGGTTCATCAGCAAGAAGTAAGACAGGACGATTAACGATCGCCCTGGCAATAGCGACACGTTGTTGTTGACCGCCAGACAATTGATTAGGGCGATTATTGAGGCGATTTTCTAGCCCGACACGCTGGAGAGCGATAGTTGCGCGATCGCGTCTTTCTTTAGCATTAATGCCTGCATAAACCATTGGTAGCATGACATTTTCTAGGGCGCTAAGTTGGGTTAAGAGGTGAAATTGTTGAAAGACAAAGCCAATTTTGAGATTGCGAATACTAGCCAAATCGCCATCATCTAAAGCAGCAACATCAACATTATCGAGGTAGTATTGTCCGCTTGTCGGGCGATCGAGACAGCCAATGACATTCATAGCAGTAGATTTACCAGAACCCGAAGCGCCCATAATGGCGCAATACTCGCCAGATTCGACAGTTAAATTTACATCAGCTAGGGCGCGCACCTCTGTTTCTCCAGCACCGTAGACCTTAGAAATATTTTCGAGACGAATAATTGCCGAAGTAGAAACAATTGGGACAATTTGAGCTATAAATTTGTTTTCTAACATTAGATATCTCCGAAATATATATACTTTATAATAGAAGAATACTAAATGAGCTTTTAATGCCAGGAAACCATGAGTAATATAGTAGAGTATATTGAGCAAAAGCCCTGGGAATCTCAAAGGTTAGTAGGTCTCAAATATGAGCAACTACAACAGCTATTAAATAATGCTAAAGAACTTCATAACAAAAAGTTAGCAGAAATTCAAAAGAAAACCCCTAGAGTTATAAAAGCAGGAGGAGGCAGAAAAATTAAGCTCTCCGTGTCAGAGCAAATAATTTTAACTTTAATTTATCTAAGACACCTGACAACCTTTCAGCTATTAGGTATACAGTTCAGAGTAAGTGAAACCACCGCCAATGATACTTTTAACTATTGGTTTCCAATGCTTGGAGAACTTCTACCTTCAAGCATATTAGAGCAGGTAAAAAAAACTCCAGTGATAACGAGATTATTACGGAACTTCTGACAGAATACGAATTAATAGTAGATAGCTGGGAACAGCCAAGAGAGAGACCATCGGGACAGGAAGACCAAAAGAAATATTATTCAGGTAAAAAGAAAAATCATACTTTAAAAAATACGATTATAGTCTTACCATCGGGAATAGATATAGTAGATGTTATCCCAGGAAATCCGGGAACAAAAAGCGATATTAATTTGTTTAGGCAACAGCAGAAGAAATTTAATAAAGAGCAAAAATTCAAAGGAGACAAGGCTTATATTGGAGAGCCATCTATTAGAACCCCAGAAAAAAAGAGACCAAGACTTGAGTTAACAGCCGAACAAAAAAGCAAGAATAAAAAGCTATCTTCCGAAAGAATATTTGTTGAACATTTAATTCGTTTAGTCCAAATATTCCGCGTAGCCAAAGAAAGATTTAGATTAAATATATTTAAATACAAACAAATAATTCTGACTATTTGTGGAGTAGTAAGATTAAGGATTGGAGGATTAAGATTACCTAATATTAATTAGGAGGTGATGAGAAAGAATAATTGACGAAGCAACTAAGTATGTTTTAGCTAGATACTAACATTAAATATCTCAAAACTTGATTATAGCGTCGATTATTTTAATTTGCTCGGACGTATATTTTTAGATGAAACGCTTTATAGGTAAATGTTTGATAGATTCTGGAGATGTCTAGTGAAAAAATTAAAGTATTAGCTGTAGCGATCGCTTTATTTTCTTGCGTAACTATGCCGCTAATAGCTCAGACTTCGGCACAAACGCAAATTTCTCCGGCTCAAGAATTACAAAAACTCCTCCAGCAAGCAGTAAAACAAACTGAACTTGGACAACTGCAACAATCCCTAGACACATTGCAAAAAGCT
>JACCVJ010000049.1 GCA_013698215.1 Tatlockia sp.
ACTGCTAGATTTTGACCTTCGGCTAGTACCCAAACGCGATCGCACAACGACATAATTACATCCATGTTGTGTTCGATAATTAAAAAAGTCATGCCTTCAGAGTTCCATAACTTAATGCGATCGCAGATTTGATTAATTAGTGTCGGATTTACCCCGGCTGCGGGTTCGTCTAATAGAATTAGCTTAGGATTTGTCATTAATGCCCGTGCCATCTCTAAGAGCTTGCGCTGTCCCCCGGAGAGCGCCCCTGCGTATTCGTTTGCCATCGGTGCAAGTCCGACCGATTCTAACAATATCATCGCCCGATCTCTCAATTGTCTTTCTTCGGTAGCTACAAGCTTACGTTGTAGCCAAACTTGCCAAAAGTTTTCCCCTGTCTGCTTTTGCGCTGCTAGTAGCATATTTTCCATTACCGACAATCGGGAAAGAGTACGGGCAACTTGAAACGTTCGCACCATACCTTGTTGAGCAATTTGATAGGTTTGCAATTGCTGGATTTGTTCGCCATCAAAAATTACCGTACCGCGATCGGGACGAATAAAGTTAGAAAGTAAATTGAAAAAAGTAGTTTTCCCCGCGCCATTAGGGCCAATTAATCCAGTAATGCTGCCTTTATTTACTTCTATCTCTGCGTTGTTTACAGCTTTAATGCCGCCAAAGCTTTTAGCAATGCCTGTAGCTGTCAGTAAAGGAGGTTTTTCCGGCAAACCATTCAAAACATCGTTATTTGCCAAGGGTTAGTTCCTCCTTTTTACCTAAAAGACCTTGAGGTCGCCAAATCATCATTACCATTAATAAAAACCCAATTACCATAATGCGGAAAGCAGCTAAACGAGCTTCATCTAAGGGAATAATTTGGGGTAAAACATTTCGGGTTAATTCTTCGTAGGTAAAGAAAATGATCGCACCCAATAGCGTACCTGCATTATTACTAGCACCGCCCAAAATTACTATAATCCAAGCATTGAAGGTAGTTATCGGCTCAAAACTGTTAGGATAAATAGTGGTTAGTTGCCATGCAAAGAAAGCTCCGGCAATCCCGGCGATCGCACCTCCTAGCATAAAAGCCTGCAACTTATACCAAAAGACATTTTTACCTAAAGCTTTGGCAATTTGCTCGTCTTCGCGGATAGATTTAAGCACTCGACCCCAAGGACTTCGTACCAATAATTCTAAGAGCCAAAATACCATTGTTAATACAATTAACACTGCTACCATTAGCCCAGATTTTTCATACCTGCTATAGTCAGAAAGCGCCGTTAGCCCGGTAAGGTAAATTGTCATAATAAACGCTACAGCTACAATTCCTAAAATGACGCGCACAGCAAAGGAATAGCGGGAATTTTTTTTGGTTTGCGGTGCTTTAACCCAGCCCCACATTCGCCACAAACATAAAAGCGCAACTCCTGTTAATAGCCCTACAGTTGCCAACTTAAATAAGGGATTGGGAACAATATTTGTTAATGGTAGCGGATAGCTTTGCAGCCCTTGGACTCCATCAACTAAACCGTTAGGTGTAGGTAATTGTTGATTGTTGACAAATATTCTAACTAACTCCGATACGCCAATAGTAACGATCCCTAAATAATCTTCTCGCAATCGTAAGGTTGATAGCCCAATTAATAGCCCCAATAATGCGGCTAGTAAGCTGCCAATTAAAGCTGAGATAATTAGCGGTACGCCATACAAACTTAGCAAAACTGTAGTGTACGCCCCCACAGTCATAAACGCGACGTGACCAAAATTAATTAGTCCTGTAAAACCCCACTGCAAATTTAGACCTAGGCTAAATAAAGCAAAAATCGCTGTCGATATGGTCAAAAAAACTAAATACCCTACCATTGCACCAAGCTTGAAAAGTATAACCGCGCCTTGCCAACAACAAAGCTGTTGTCATGCTACGCAAGGCGATTAGATTGTACCGTAGTGGGAGGATTGGTTAGTAGCTTCGGCAACGGTTTTAAACTATTAATGTTTTTCTACCTGATGCTTATTAACGCATCTTCCTCCGCTTCAATATATTATGTGGTGTAAGAACATCAGAAGTTGAGAACTCCTATGGATGCTGCGGCACTTTGGCAACGCTACCAAAACTTGCTTTATTACAATGAGGGACTGGGATTTTATTTAGATGTCAGTCGGATGAGATTTGATGATGCTTTTGTAGAAACACTGCAACCGAAGTTTGAGCAAGCGTTTGCAGCTATGGCAGATTTGGAAAAAGGAGGAATCGCCAACCCTGATGAAAACCGCATGGTTGGTCACTACTGGCTGCGAAATCCCGATTTAGCTCCTACCCCAGAAATAAAACAAGATAT
>JACCVJ010000078.1 GCA_013698215.1 Tatlockia sp.
TTTTATTGAAAATCAGGAGTTGTAGCACCATGCTTGAACAATTAGAAACTAGCAACCAAGAATCGATTATTACTCTTTACGATATCTCGTGGGAAAAGTTTGAGGCGATCGCATCTTTGCTAGAAGAATCAAAAATTCGTTTGACTTATTTGAATGGAACTTTAGATATTATGTCGCCTTCACCAGAACATGAAGAATCGAAAGGTACTGTAGGTTTATTACTGGAAGTTTACTTTCGTCATATAGGTAGAAGGTTCTACAGAACAGGCGGATATACTCTAGGGAGTCGTGAAGAAGGAGTGAGAGGAGAACCTGACGAGTCTTATAACTTAGATTTTATTAAGCCAATTCCAGATATTGCTATTGAAGTCGTTATAACTAGCGGTGGCGTAAATAAGTTAGAAAAATATCAACGTTGGGGTGTACCGGAGGTTTGGTTTTACCAAAAGCAGCGTGTATTTATTTATCACTTGCACGATAACAAATACAAACAGGTTGTTAGAAGTGAGTTTTTGCCAGAATTAGATATAGAGTTATTTACACGCTGCTTAAATATGCCCGATCAATACGATGCAACGATCGCATTTTCCCAAGCATTGCAGGCTAAAGGCTAGAAATTACTCGTTATTTTTAAGCGACTTAGAAATGTTTGCAGGCGATCGCTTTGAGGATTAGTTATAACTTCACGGGCTATCCCTTGTTCTGCTATCTTGCCTTTATCTAGAAAGATAACTCTGCTTGCTACTTCACGGGCAAATTGCATTTCATGGGTAACAACTACCATCGTCATTCCATCGGCGGCTAATTGCTGCATTACTTGCAATACTTCCCCTACAAGCTCTGGATCTAAGGCGCTTGTCGGTTCGTCAAAAAGCATAATTTGTGGATTCATACACAAACTTCGCGCAATCGCAACTCTTTGTTTTTGTCCCCCAGATAGTTGTTCTGGGTAAGCAGATGCTTTGTCAAATAAGCCTACTTTGTCTAAGTACACTCCGGCAATTTGGGCGCTTTCTTTCGGGGTTTTGCCTAATACCTGACGCGGTGCAAGGGTAAGATTTTCAAGTACGCTCAGGTGAGGAAATAAGTTAAATTGCTGAAATACCATCCCGACCAAACTTCGCAATTGTCGCAGAGTTCGGTAGTTGAGGGTTGGGTGAGATATATCTATGCCGTTAACTACCAATTGTCCGCTATCGATGGCTTCTAGGCGGTTAAAACAGCGCAAAAGCGTACTTTTACCACACCCAGAGGAGCCAATCACAGCTACTACTTCTCCCTGGTTAATTGCGCCAGTGATGCCTTGCAAGACTTTTAGGAAGCCAAAGTTTTTCTCAATATTATTAAAGGCGATCGCTTTGTCCATATTTATTTAGCGTCTGGACTACTCAATCAATACTAATCGCTGTAGGGGCTGAACCTGTAATATTTACAGCGCCAGGAGTAAGTTTGCGATATTGGCTGTACAAGCGATCGCGCCAGGTAAAAAATGGTTGATAAGCTAAATTGTCTGCTAAACCTGGTATGCCTTTGCCTTTTACATTGGCGGGTAAATCTAAGTAAGGGCCATCGGGAAACTTAATTAGCATTGATAACCCTGCTACCGATAAATCTGCTACGGTAGTGCGATCGCCTACTAAGTAAGGACTATCTGCTAAAAGCAAGCACAATGCTTCTAAGTCTTGCTTTAAATCTGTTTCAGCAGACTTTACGATGTCAGGACTTGCGCCTACTCCAAACCCTAATATTTTTAATAGGTCATTGGGGACGGCTTCAACTAAACCTTTTAATAAGTCTGGCGTAGTGTTTGGCAATAAAGCTTTGCGGAAGTTTTGATCTTGGCTTAGTGCGCCAAATAAGGCTTTGCGGCTTTTTACGCCAATGGATTCATCAGCCCATTCCTCTATTAGCAAACATAACCCTCTTTGTTTGGGGTCGGTGGGAAATAGCGGACGATCGGGGTACTTTTGGTCTAAATATTTAGCGATTTCCGTTGAATCACTCACAATATTAGCACCGTCTTTAATCACCGGAACTTTGCGTTGACCAGTTAGACGAAATAACTCTATTTGCCCCATGCCTGGAATTACTTCGATTTTGCGGTA
>JACCVJ010000485.1 GCA_013698215.1 Tatlockia sp.
ACGACGCTCAACAGAGCGATAGTTTTTGGGACGATGAAGTATTTGCACCTGTTTCAGGAGAAGACAATCTATTTGCAGCCGAAGATGACTTAGAAGCAGAGGATAGTTTAGAGCAATTTACTTACGCTCAAGAGCTAGAAAATACTAACCCCTCCTTAAACGATGAATTTGACGATTTAGATAAGCTCTTAGAACAATCTCCGGTCTTTGTAGGTTCTCCTACGGTTCTGCAATCACCGCCCGCCGATATCGTGGCTAGTAGCCCCCAACCTGTAAGCGAAGCCACACCAAGTCTTGCCGCTAGTTCAAAGCGGGGAGTATTTGAGCAAATGATGCGCGTACCCGTTAAGCATCTAGACAACATTAGTAACTTAGTTGGAGAACTGGTTGTTTATCGCAACAGTTTAGAACAAGATCAGCTAAGACTAAGACAATTTCTAGATAACCTCTTGAGCAAAGTCCAACAACTCAGCGAAGTAGGATTCAAGATGCAGGAGTTGTACGAACGCAGCTTGTTGCAAAGTTCGCTCACTAACCGCAAAAAAGAAGCGTCCCCTGGTGAAGTTGCAGGTTCTAGCAATACTCACTCTACAGGTATTGATTTTGATGCTTTGGAAATGGATCGCTTTACAGGCTTCCATACCCTCACCCAGCAAATGATTGAGTTAATTGTCCGGGTGCGCGAATCATCTTCTGACATCGAATTTGTTACCGATGAAACCGATCAAGTAGCGCGTCAATTCCGCCAAGTTACAACTCAATTGCAAGAAGGCGTAACGCAATCGCGCATGGTAACTTTTACCGAAATTGCTGGACGATTGCCCCGTGCTGTCAGAGATATTTCGCTTAAGTGCGGTAAGGAAGCGGAACTAATTATTAACGGTCAAGATACTCTAATTGATAAGGTGCTGTTGGAGCAACTGTATGACCCGATGACGCATTTGGTCAATAATGCCATTGCTCACGGCATAGAAAACCCAGAGGTGCGTACAAGTCAAGGCAAATCACCCATAGGTAAAATAACTGTTCAGGCATTCTACCAAGGCAATCAAACCGTTATTTCTGTAACCGATGATGGCGCGGGTATTGATATAGACAAAGTTTTGGCTAAAGCCATCCAAAAAGGGCTAATTTCTCCAGAAAAAGCTCAAACTATGGCTCGTCCTGATATTTACAACCTGCTATTTCATCCTGGCTTTAGTATTAAAGACACCATTGATGAATTTGCCGGGCGAGGTATTGGTATGGATGTGGTGCAAACTAGCTTAACTGGGATGCGCGGCTCAATTAGTACCGACTCTACTTTAGGATCGGGAACTACTTTTACTATTCGCTTGCCTTTAACCCTCAGTATATGTAAAGCGCTGTGCTGCTTGAGCGATAAAGCTCGTATTGCCTTCCCCATGGATGGGGTAGAGCAAATGATCGAACTGCCCATTAAAGATATAGTTACAAACCCTCAAGGAGAAACTTGTCTCTCTTGGCGGGATAACTCTTTGCTACCCTTTAGACACCTTAAAGAACTTTTAACCTACAATCGCCACCTTAGTCGTGGCAGTATCTACGGTAGCGGTCGCTCGGAAGACACGATTTCACTAATTGTCCTGCGAAGTGGCAACGCATTTATGGCGGTGCAGGTAGACCAAGTGCTAGGGGAACAAGAAATCGTAATTAAGCAGTTTGAAGCACCCGCACCGAAACCACTGGGGGTTTCTGGAGCTACCGTTATGGGAGATGGGCGAATTATGCCCATTGCTGATGTACTAGAGTTAATGGCTCTAGCTACTGGACGAATACAACGAGAACCGCTTAGTCTGACCGATTCTGTGGATAGGAGAATTCCACTTCGACCTGCGCTTAAAACTGAGCCAATGGTGTTGATTGTTGACGATTCAATTACCGTTCGAGAACTACTATCAATGACTTTTAACAATGCTGGCTACCGCACTGAGCAAGCTCGTGATGGTCAAGAAGCTTGGGATAAACTCAATGACGGGCTACCTTGCGATATCGTCTTTTGCGATATCGAAATGCCAAGAATGGATGGGTTAGAATTACTATCTCGCATCCATGAAAGTCCCAATTTTAAGAATTTACCCATTGCGATGTTAACTTCTCGCGGTTCCGATCGCCATCGCCAAATGGCAGTGCAATTAGGGGCAAGTGGCTACTTTATTAAGCCCTATCTTGAAGAAGCTTTGCTAGATGCGGCTCAAAGAATGCTCAAAGGGGAGGTATTAGTTACCGCTCCTAGTAGTGTATAGATGCGATCGCCTAATAGTTAAGCGATCGCTAAAGGAGCCAATAAACCGTTCTGCAATTAGTCAGCCGATAAAAAGGCAAGCCAGCAAGCAAAATGAATTGGTAAGCGCGATCGCATCAATGCCTTTAAAAGTCCAAATTTGGGTTATTTTAAAAATCTCCGTCCCATTGGCGCTGAGACTAGCAAAATCAATTCGATGACTAAATTTATTTGACTGTAGGAAAACTAACTTTATGACTTTCACTCCTAAAGTAAAACGGGTAGATGTTGATGAGCAGCAACAATTAAAGCAAGCTTTGAATTTGCTTAAAGAAAAACGTTTCGATGAAGCAATTACTCAATTTACTATCATTATCAAAGCTCATCCTACGTCAAAAAAAGCTAACCTAGGCGCAGCTATTGCTCACTTTCGCCAACGGCAATACGACCAAGCCATTGCCTATTTTGAGACAGTGATGCGCCTTGACCCTCTATCGCCTCAAGC
>JACCVJ010000139.1 GCA_013698215.1 Tatlockia sp.
ACGAGCATTTATAGGGTTAGAATTTGATACGGCGATCGCTCTTAGCTTAGATGGGGAAAGTTTAGTTGTTTCTGGTGTAGATGAAGTAGGTAGAGGTGCTTTATTTGGCCCAGTAGTAGCCGCCGCCGTAATTTTGCCCACCTCTGTTTTGTCAGAACTTGTGGAGGCGAAAATTAGAGATAGCAAACAATTATCTGCTTACCATCGAGAAGAATTAGCCAAGAAAATTTGTAACTGTGCTTTAGCTTGGGGTGTTGATTCAGCTTCTAGCGCCGAAATTGACCAAATCAATATCTTACAAGCCTCCCTATTAGCGATGAAACGGGCGGTACTCAGGCTAAAGGTAAAGCCGCAATTATGCTTAGTTGACGGCAATCATGCTATCAAAGACTTATCAATTCCTCAACAAACTTTAGTTAAAGGAGATGAAAAGTCTATAGTTATTGCCTCAGCTAGTATTGTTGCCAAAGTCTGGCGGGATGATTTGATAACTCAATTGGCTAAAAAGTATCCTATGTACGATCTAGCCGCAAATAAAGGTTACGGTACAGCACGTCATCTTCAGGCACTCAAAGAGTACGGAGCCTCACCCTTGCATCGGAGGTCTTTTCGTCCGTGTCAAGTAGAAGTGGCGGCATTTGGGGGCAAAAGCGGCGCTTGATGCGTCTCCGCTTGCTCGACTTGGGCGTTTACCCAATTTCGGTAGTCAGCTAAAAGTTGATGTAGCAATCGCTGCTTAATTGTTAATAAAACACTTTTAAGTAAACCGTTACCTGTTGCTTCTAATAACGAGCCAGGCATCATTGATAAAGGCATAGGCAATTCAACCTCTACCTTCAAATCCGCCTTACCTTTTAACCGAGTTTCTCCATTGATTTGCTCCGGCGATAAGTATCCTTGTAAGTCCAAATTAAAACGCTGGTTGATATACTCAACTCCTCTAATCTCGCAACCTACAGACTGTAGATGAATAGTTCCGTTAGCTGTCGCCCAAACTTTGAGGTCTACCGTTGGCTGAATACTCAGCATCATAAAACTTAAGGGACGCATTTTGAGCCGATAATGGTCTGCTCCTAATCCTTCTATCCGACTAGGCTCAACAAGAGTAGAAACTAAGCGTTGAGGCTGGCGCAAATAATGATGAATTGCTCCAGGCTCTGGAACTACAATTTCCACGCACAAAGAGGCAGTAAACCGAGTAGGCATAAGTAGATATAAAGGCTTATTAACTTATTTTAGGTTTTTTTAAGAAATTAATCCCAATTTCTGCAAATAATTATTTATTAATTAAAAATTGTGTTGATATTACTTCCCAGCATAAAAGGAAAATTAACAAAGTTCAATATCTTAGGAGAGATCCATTAGCTCAATTTTGCCTTGTTAGGCAGCCCAACTTTTTCTTAACATTGCTATTTACTAAGGAATAGGAGGTTTTTTTGCCTAAAAAATCGAAATTAAGCGATCGCACCTTTAATTAATTTACTTGCTGCTAATACTTCTTGTCTTGCCCATGTGTCGGCGGCGATAATATCATCTAGAGAAGGATCGGGGCGATTATCAACAGCAAAGACTTCGCATACCCGCTCGATACATCTAGGAATATCTAAAAATTCAATTTTTTCATCTAAAAATAAGGCTACGGCTTGCTCGTTGGCGGCATTTAATACCGCAGGCATTGAACCCCCCGCTCTCCCGGCGGCGTAAGCTAACTGCATACATGGGTATTTGTGATGATCGGGGGCTTTAAAGGTCAAATTACCAGCTTTAACTAAATCTAACGGTTCCCATTCGGTGTAAATGCGATCGGGGTAGGATAAGGCATAAAGCAACGGTAAACGCATATCTGCCCAACCCAACTGAGCTAAAACCGATGTATCTTGCACCTCAATCAGCGAGTGAATAATACTTTGGGGATGAATAACTATGTCAATGCGATCGTAGTCTAAACCAAACAGAAAATGAGCTTCAATTACTTCTAACCCTTTATTCATCAATGTAGCGGAGTCTATAGTAATTTTTCGTCCCATTGACCAATTGGGATGTTTGAGCGCGTCAGCAACCTTTACTGTAGCAAGTTTCTCTACAGGCAAATCTCGAAAAGCGCCCCCAGATGCCGTCAGGATAATTCGCCGCAATCCACCTTCGGGGACGGCTTGGAGGCATTGAAATATAGCTGAATGCTCGGAATCTGCGGGTAATAGTTTAACGTTATGTTTTTTTACTAGAGGTAAAACTACAGGCGCACCAGCAATTAATGTTTCTTTGTTGGCTAAAGCGATATCTTTTCCAGCTTCAATTGCTGCAATAGTCGGTAACAAACCTGCACAGCCAACAATACCTGTAACTACAGTTTGGGCTTCGCCATAACGAGCAACTTCAATTACTCCTGCTTCTCCAGCTAGAAGGATAGGTTTATAGTCGAGATTTGCGATCGCATCTCTCAATTCTGGTAACTTTGTCTCATCGCAAATCGCAACCATTTTCGGGCGAAATTGGCTAATTTGCGCCGCCAACATCTCTACATTTCGCCCCGCAGCCAAACCCACAATCTCGAATAAGTCGGGGTTTTGAGCCACAATATCTAATGTTTGAGTTCCGATAGAGCCAGTAGAACCTAATAAAGTAATCGCTTTCACAATGTTTCCTGCTTGCAGCAACTACTACTATAAAATTCTTCGGACTCTTTAGATAGTGATATGGATAGATTGACCCTACCCATTGCACATAATTGATTTATCTGCAAGTCTAATAGCATACAAATACTTTAATTTATGTCAAGATTTGATGAATTTAGGAGCTTGAGGCGTTACGATCGCAAGTAGCTGGCTTGGTATTAAGAGTGTGAGAGTTCCTAGGAATTTAAAGCTAGTGAATTAACGATCGTAAATAAATCAGGAGTTGTACTGCAATGACACAAGAAAACGCTGCTCGATTTTTTAAGTCTGTACAACAAGACCAAGGATTGAAGGCAAAACTTAAAGCAATTGACGATCCAGAAACATTTTTGCAGATTGCCGAAGGGCGGGGTTATCAGTTCACGCTGGCGGACTTAGACGCGGCGATTTCTAATCTGTCTCATGAAGAAATGGCATCGGTGATTAATCCAGGTATATCACCTAGACGGCATTTAACCCCAAGGTAGGTTACTAAAAGAGATCGTATAATTTAAATTATGCGATCTCTTTTTTGGTAGATGG
>JACCVJ010000146.1 GCA_013698215.1 Tatlockia sp.
CAATCCCACACCACCACACAAAAACAAAGGATTAAATTCTCGTCCAGGAGATTCAGCTACAGCCAACGCCGCCGCATGAGCTAAACGGCTGTTAGCGCCAACTACAAAGCGTGAAAATACATATTTGAGGTTAAGTGCTGGAGGTGTAGTGCGATCGCCTTGTAAACCTTTTTCCTGTCCTTCTGGTGCATTGGTAGGTTCGACAAAAGCATTAGTCGCCTGTCCATCAGCTACTGTAAATTGAATTTCTGTTGGACAACCGCGAATATCTTGTACAACATCTGCCAAAGTTTGGATGTAATATTTCTGTAGCCAGTTACGAGCAAAAGGGTTAGGAGTACAGATAACTAAGCAATTATCTTCTAGTTTTTCCGCACTAGCAGTTTTAATCCAAGTTTCAAAAGTAGGACGGCTCAATTGTACCTGTAAGCGTTCCAACACTTGACTCCAAAGAGTTTCAAGGCTAAGTTCCACTGCTAACTACCCCGCGTCTACATTTGTCACAATAAGAAATACAGATAAGCGACCAATCTAGCAAAAATCAGAGCCATCAATCGGTTTAGCAACAACACTTGCGAAATAGCCGCGATCACTGTTAGTTGAGCATACTACTACGCCTAAAAATCCTTGCATAGAGAACCAAAGACAGATGAAAAGTCGCCTTAATCCCCTAAATTGAAGCCCCACTATTTCCCTACTATGCAAAATCAACAGTTTTTCAAGCGATCGCGTTTTTACTTACTCACCTTACTGTCAATAACATTTTTGGGTAGTTGTTCTTTACCTAAATTGCCCCAAAATCGTGAAAATACTACACCTAAACCTTTAGTTAATCCAATTACCCAGAGCGATCGCCCGGTAGATATTAACCCCACCGATCCAAATTTTGTAGTAACAGCAGTTCAAAAAGTCGGTTCGGCGGTTGTGAGAATTAACGCCGCTAGAACAGTTAGCAGCCAAACACCCGATGAATTTGATGATCCGATGATGGGGCGGTTTTTTGGTTCTGCCCCACCTTCTCGGCGCGTAGAACGCGGTACTGGTTCGGGATTTATTGTTAATGCTAACGGGCAAATTTTAACCAATTCTCACGTAGTAAATGGTGCAGATACTGTCAGCATCACTCTCAAAGATGGTCGGACTTTTAAAGGAGAAGTATTAGGAGAAGATTCAGTTACAGATGTAGCTGTAATCAAGATTGCAGCTAATGACTTACCAGTTATTCCTATAGGCAATTCCGATGGATTACGACCTGGAGAATGGGTAATTGCGATCGGTAATCCTTTGGGGTTAGATAATACTGTGACGGCGGGAATTGTTAGCGCTACTGATAGATCAAGTAGTGATATCGGCGTATCGGATAAACGAGTTGGCTTTATTCAAACCGATGCAGCAATTAACCCTGGTAATTCTGGTGGGCCATTATTAAACGCTCGTGGAGAAGTAATTGGGATGAATACGGCAATTATTAGTGGCGCTCAAGGGTTGGGGTTTGCTATTCCCATTAATACAGTCCAGGGCATATCTCAGCAAATTATTACTAAGGGAAAAGTAGAACACGCTTATTTAGGAGTTCAGATGTTAACTTTAACTCCAGAGGTTAAAGAACAGCTAGATACTCAATCGCGCGGACGTATTCGTGTAGAAGCAGAAAAAGGAATTTTATTAGTTCGTGTCGTTCCTAATTCTCCCGCCGATAACGCTGGTTTACAAGCTGGGGACGTGGTTCAATCTATTAACAATCAACCTGTAACTAAAACCGATCAAGTCCAGCAATTAGTAGAACGTAGCCAGATAGGAAGTCAATTGACAATGGAATTCCAACGTGGTCAAAAAATCGAGCAAGTATCTGTAAAACTTGAATCATTACCAACCCAACGCGATCGCTCTTAATTTATGTCAAAAATCTTAGAAATCATCCAACTCGGTCATCCCGTCCTGCGTTCTCAAGCTCACAACGTTGATAATATTCATTCTCCCCAAGTTCAAAACTTAATTGATAACCTTCTAGCTACAGTTATCGCTGCTAATGGAGTCGGAATTGCAGCGCCGCAAGTAGCTGTGTGCGATCGCCTATTTATAGTAGCTTCTCGTCCTAGTCCTCGCTATCCCAACGCTCCAGAAATGGAGCCTACAGCCATGATTAACCCACAAATTCTAGCCCATTCCCCCGAATTAATCATTGGTTGGGAAGGTTGCTTGAGTATTCCTGGAATTAGGGGATTAGTACCAAGATATCAAGCAATAGAAGTTCA